>CAMAQX010000058.1 GCA_945860455.1 Lishizhenia tianjinensis | reverse complement strand
ATTGAATACCATTAGTTCAAAATTGTAAGGATCAAAGCCAGATGTAAAAACAGGACCCCATGCTTGATTAAATTCATCCTCATCAGGTGTAAATGAATTTGGAACATAGAAGATTGTTTCCTCGTTATAATTAATAACCATAGTTGCTTCATCTGAACAACCATTTGGAGAGGTTGCTACTAATGTAACTAAGTAATTCCCTTGGGGATTTAAAAACAGAACAATAGGGTTTTCTTGATTGGATGATGTACCATTTCCAAAATCCCAAAAATAATCTGTCGCATCGATAGAAGAATTGTAAAAATTTATCGGTTGATTTGAATTGGCAATTACCGAAGTACTTGCAGTAAATGCTGCAGTAGGAGTGAGTTCAACACAGATTAAACTTGTTGATGTAGTTGAATTCGAACAGCTACCATTAGAAGCGATTAGAGTGATGTCATAACAACCTGGATTTGATAAAACTGTAGACAAATTAGACCCATTTCCAATATTCTGTCCGTTCGCTTGCCAAGCATAGGAAACACCTGCATCTGGATTAGTTGAAAGTACGACATCTAATGGAGAACATCCTGTTGTTACTACATTATTTATTATTGGTATGGATGGATTGGTATTACTTAGTATATAAGGAATATTGTTGAAATCATTCCAGTTTGAAGTCGTTGATTTGAAAAACGGAGCTCCCGGTGCAACAGAAACTATGGGAATATCCTGCCAAATAGCGGCTTGGGATAAGTTCCATCTTGCCATATCACTCCAATTACCATCAGCAATTGGATCAAAATTTACCGTCAAATTAATGGGAGTAGCTCCATTCGTACGATTTATTTGATGGTAAAAATCTGGATTACTAGCGCAAAGAATAGGTTCAAAAGAATTTCGGTTATAGCCTACTGGAGTTTCATTAGTAGCGTCCAAATTAGCTAAACGAACAGTATAGGTATTTGCAGTTGCGTTGGTAGGGGTTATTTCAATTGGTCTGTAACGAAAAGTACCGCTTCCTGGAATGTTTTGACTTGTATTAGCTGTTGATCCTACTGGAAAAAGATACATCCCATTATTTAAGGTATTTCTTGAAAAAAATCCACCATTTGCACTCGATACAAATCCAGTAGTTCTAATTACTGAGTTAAGTGCTGTGTTATTTACAAAACAACCAAATATATCTGTATTTAATTGAATACTAGTCAAATCAAGTACTCCTTTTACGATTTTATTTACTTGTTGTGTTTTTATTCCGGTTCCAGCCAATGTTAAGTTAAAAAATTGAGTGGTTGAAGTACCTCCCAAAAATTCATTTGGCCCAAGAAAAAAGACAGTTCCTGTAGTTGAATTAAAGACATTGTTATCATACCAATGACGTAACAATTTAACATATCCATCTGCATTAATTGTAGCATTATTTGTTATGTCTTGGGTAACATAAAGCTCAGCGCTAGTTACTGTTCCATTACCATTTACTGCTAATATTCCTGTATTATCATTTTGAACACTCCCGTTGACATAGGTAAAAGAACCTGGTTGAGCGGTAATAAATCCACCATTATTTAACATGGTTTGAGAAAACACGAGTTGTGTGATGAATATAAATGAAAAAACTAAAGATGATATTATTTTAGTAATCATAGTAATTTTATTGAAATAAATTTTAGCAACTTTTAGTTCTTAATTTTCGATTTCAAGTATTCAATTTCGGCTTTCATTTCCTCAATCATTTTTTGTTGTTCTTTCATTGCCTCAACTAACACCGGAATTAATGAAATAGTACTTACTGATTTGATGTTTATGTCGATTGGTTTATTGTCAAATGCTCTTGTTTGCCCTGGAGTAAATGACTTTTCTATTACCATTTCTGGAAATAATGCCTCAACTTCTTGAGCAATAAATCCATAAGTTATAGCATCACCCCCCAGAAAATCAGCGTATGGCGCTGCATATCGATATGTTTTACCATCTAATTGTATAATTCTTTTTAGAGCACTTTGTATTGGTTTAATATCAGTTTTAACCCTGCGGTCTGATGCAACTCCGAAAAATCCGGTATAACCTAGATCGTTTAAGAATAATCCTCCCCAACCTGCTCCTCCAGCTGGTTTTTGTCCCAATACACCATTGTGGTTATTTGCGCCTGCGCCACCTTGAACTCCAGAACTATTTGCTGGTATTCCTGCTGTCGTTTCACCCTGCACGCTACCCCATGTTCCAGTAGAACCCGCTTGACGTAATCCATAGGTTGCACCGGCATTAAAATTTGTATAACCATTTACTGCCCATGGGAATGTCGCATTTCCGACACCATTCATTAAATCACCAGGAAGTGCCGTTATTGTTGTTCCAATAAAAAATTCACCTACGTTACTTAACCGCCCTCTAACTATATTGTTTGAAACAAAATCCATGTGTTGATTTGTAGATGTACCTAGAAATCCAGTTGCTGTTAATGCATTTGTTCCTACTGTATTTGGTGCAGCAATCCAATATTGACCTAAAGTTGTTACTGGCGCTCCTGAACCTGCAGTTGCATTTATTGTTAGTGTTCCCGTTGGATTTACTGTTGGTGTAGTTAATGTCCATGTTGGACCTGCTGCACCTGTCGCTCCAGTTGCCCCCGCAACCCCCGCTGGTCCAGTTGCACCTGCTGGTCCTGTTAAACCTGTATTACCTGCCGGTCCTGTTGGTCCCGCTGGTCCTGTTAATCCGGTTGCACCTGTCGCTCCAGTTGCCCCAGCAACTCCCGCCGGTCCTGCCGGTCCTGTTAATCCAGTTGCTCCAATTGTACCTGCTGGTCCCGCTGGTCCTGCTGGTCCAGTTGCTCCAGTTGTACCTGCTGGTCCCGCTGGTCCTGTTAATCCAGTTGCTCCAGTTGTACCTGCTGGTCCCGCTGGTCCTGTTAATCCGGCTGCACCCGCTGGTCCCACTGGCCCTGCTAATCCTGCAGCACCTGTTGGTCCTGTTAATCCCGCTGGTCCAGTCAATCCAGTAGCTCCTGCTGGTCCCGCTGGTCCAGTTGCACCTGCTGGTCCTGTTAAACCAGTTACACCATTACAAACATAATCTGTCGAAGTAACTTCTGTTAGGTCTAAAATTCCATTTCCATTTGTATCAGAACCAAATTGTAACAAGACACCTCCGTTTGCGCAATTAACTCCGGGTGCAACAGTAGTTGTATTGGAAAGTGCATTTAAACCATTTGATAGGGGACCCGAATTACATAATGAATTCCATGATGTATTGGATACAGTGTAATACATAAAACAATTAACATCAGTATCAAATACTAATAGACTATTTGCTGGAGTAACAATTGCATTTCGTTGAATAGTAGTCATTCGCGGAACTAGTAATCCTTTAGTTGTGGAGAAAACATCTAAAACACTTGTTACATTTGGAACGTTAGGAACATCGGAAATACTAACATTTTGTTGAGCTTTCAATTGAAAACCAGCTACACAACTAACGATTAAGAGAAATTTAGGGAGATTTGAAGCCTTTTTCATTTTTTTTACAGTTTGATAAGTTTTTGACGATTGTTTTTTATTTAGGTTGCTAGTTTGGTGAAATAGAGTTTTACAATAAATTTAATTAGATTCAATTACTGTAACAAAACCATGTTTGTCCACTAGTGTCCCACCTAACATTTCTCCAGTTAATTGGTAAAAATATACTCCATCAGTGACCTTTATACCGGAATTGTCTGTAGTTCCATCCCACATCAATAATGGATTCGCTGGATCCCTTGTTCCTTCATGTATGGTATTTCCCCAGCGATTAACAATTACAATATTAAAGTCTTTAAACGCATCAAAAGGAAGTGTAAATAAGTCATTTGTCCCATCATTATTAGCGGTAATAACATTTGGCATCCAAATATCTGGATCTTTTACATTAATTGTCAAGGTAAAATCATCTTGACATCCCAGCGCATCAAAAACTGTTAATGTTACGGGATAAGAACCGGCAACTGGGAAAGAATTTAATTGAGTAGCATTATTTAGTGAAGTAACTGCGTTTGTACCAAAATCCCAATTCCATAAAACGATCGTGGATTGTTGTGAAACCGATCCATCAACAAATGAAATTAGTTGATCTTGTTCTGCTGGATTTGGATTTGCTGTAAAACTAGCTGTTAACCCATCATCTAGAACCGTGATTGGATTTAACGGATAAAACACCTCACATCCTAAACTATCATATAACGTAACTCCAGGCGTATACGTCCCGGGTTGGTCATAATTATAGAAAAAATTGATACTGTCGTATAATGTAATATTATCACCCATTGTCCAGACAGAATTAATTACATTAACCGAATTTATAAGAAAAAACTGAGCGCCCTGTGCACATTGTCCAACTTGTTGTAACCAGTCTGGCTCAGCACTTGGACCTCCTATTGTAATATACTGTAAAAGTGTAGTGTCTGCTGTACATCCATTATCATCGGTTACACTTAAGGTTAAATCATATGTTCCTGGTAAAACGTATGTATTACTTGGGTTTTGAATGATTGATTGATTACCATTCCCAAAATTCCAAGACCAGTTCGTTATAGATCCATATGTTAGTGAGGAATCAGCATAAGTTCCGAAAATTGGTGGACAAACATATTCACCATTTGGACCAACTGCAGCACCTGTAAAATTGAAACTTGGTACAGCCCATGGAATAACAACACTTATTAAATTACCAATAGTGTCCTTACATCCATTTTCATCTGTTGTTATCAGATACAAGTTGTGTGTGGCAGTTGTCTGACCAAATGGAATTCCATTTTCAGTTAAAACTGTTGAGGTATTAAATGAGGTAGATATTGGTGCTGAAATGAAATCATCTAAAAACCATTGATAACTTAAATTTCCATCTCCTGTAGATGTATTGTCAGTAGTAATTGAATCACCATTACAAATTACATTATCAACAGAGAAAAATGAGCTTGGTTGGGTAATTGTTATTGGTATGGAGGCTGGTGCAGAGAAACAACCGAATTGATCAATCGCAATCATTTCACCGTAAAACACCCCGGTCCCAACATAAGTATGATTCACAACTGTACCAGCAGGGTTGTAATTTACTGTTTGAGACGTACTATCGTCGGAGTAAACAAACATCATGGAATCAATTGGAATATTATATGGAGGCATTGGGAATGCATTACCCGTTAATGTAACAGGGAAAGGAGAACAACCAACAGCAGGATCTGGACTAACGGCCAAGACAGCAAATGGTGGTGCTATAACATTGATAGGTAAAACTGAGGAAGCTGAACAACCAACACTATTCGTTGCGGTTAGTGTAATATTAAACAAACCTGATTGATTATAAGCATAATATGCTGTATCTCCCATGTTTACAGTTCCAGGAGGATTGTCTCCCATGCTAAATGACCAAGATTGTAAAGGATGAGGATTAGGTGCGGTTAACCATGTTTGACTATTGTCGAACATATCCAATGTATCTCCTTGACAAATTGAATCGTTTGAATAAGTAAAGCCTGCGTTTAAAAACGAAATATCAACATTGGCTGTTATGCTATCACTGCAACCGGTTGTATAATTGTAAATTACTTGTTGAATTGTATAGGAGCCATAATTAGTATATGTGTGTGTAAAATCACCTTGGTTTGCATCATCAAGTTGGGGGTCGTCCAAAATTGTATTTGGAGTTCCATCTCCCCACTGCCAGATCATCAATATATCATCTGAAAGTACGCCATGTGTGGCATCATCAGTAAAATCTACAGGAATGTTGCTCCCTTGGTTACAAAATAAAGTGTTTTCAGGAGTGAATTTTGCAATCGGTGCTTCAATATAAATAAAGTTTTGAATTTCAATTGAATCTTTACAACCTCTAAAATCAACAACTAACATTACATCAAAATAACCAGTATCTGATGTGAATTGATACGTTGGGTCATCTTCTGTCGAGGTCCCATCTGTAAAATCCCAGAAATAAGTCAATTCTGATGGATTAGGATTGGAAGGGGTTGTGGAAACAGTTGATGTAAATTCAAAATCTGTTTTAATACAATTAATTAAAGTGTCTACCGCAAAACTTAAAGAATTGATTTGACCAACAGTAATATAATCTGTCATCGTCATTGTGCCAACACAACCAGATTGTGTAGTAACGGTTAAACTAACATCAAATAAACCAATTTGATAGGTAATAGGAGGGGGCGTTTGACCATTAAAAGTATTGGGTGTTCCACCACCAAAATTCCATGACCATGATGTTATTTGGTTGGATGTATTTGGATCAACTGAAAGATCCGAGAAATTTACAACCAACGGATCACAACCTCCAGTAGTATCAGCACTAAAGTCAGCAACTACATCTGTAACCGTTATATAGTCGTTTAATGTTGTTGTTCCGATACAGCCAGTAGCTGTAGTCATTGTTAGCGTAACATCATAAGTTCCATTGTTTGAAAAAATATGACTTGGTGATGTTTGATTTGAACTATTATTTGCGCCAGAAGGGAAATCTCCGAATGTCCAAGCATAAGATGTACCTCCAACCGATGTGTTTGTAAAAGTAACATTTGATGGTGCGCAATTGGTCAAAGGGGTTGCAGTAAAAGAAGGAGTTGGAGTTGGTTGAACGGTAATTGTTTGAGATGTACTTCCTGAACACCCTGAATTTGTGTTTTGTGAGGCTAATTGAATCGTGTAAGTTCCGGGCGCTGAAAATGAAAATGAAGGATTTTGAGATGCATTTGTTGTTCCATTTATATATGTACCTGTTGAAGGAGCAATGTTCCAATTCCAAGTGTTTGCACCAGCTGTAGAATTATCTGTAATATTCACTTGTTGATCAACACAAACCACTGATGGCAAGGTAATTCCTGCTTGATAATTGGAAACAACTAAAGGTTCTGAAAATGTAGTTGAACAACCTGAAGTATTATTTGTGATGGTCAGTGAAACTGTGAAAGTTCCCGCTGTTGAATAGGTTTGTGAAGGTGGTACACCCAAGGTTGATGTTTGAGAATTTCCAAAATTCCAGTTATATGAATAATTGGCTCCTGAGCTGCCCGTATTACTAAACCCTACTGTTAGAGGAACAGTACAACCTAAACCGTTTACTGAAAAAGAGGTTGTTGGTGCAGGTTTTACGACAATATAATTTGTTTTTAATTCAAAATCAGCTTGACCATTAGAATTTGTCACAGTTAATGTTACACTGTAAGTGCCCGGAGTATTATATATGTGTGTTGTATTTGGAATCGAATCGCTGTATCCATCACCAAAATCCCACGAATAATCCGTAATCACACTAGCTCCGTTTGCTGTTGAAGTATTGGTGAAAGTAACTACTTGACCTTCACAAACACTTAAAGGTGTCGCAGTGAAATTTGCTGTTGGTAACTGGCTAAAAACCAGTGATGTGCAAAAAATAAACAATAGGGCATTTATTGGTTTTTTCAATAATCTCATAATTAGGTTTATTTAGAAAGCGTAAATATAATAAAAAGGACGTTTAATGAAAATTATTAGTTGCTTAACTTTCAGTGTCATTAGGATAATTAATTTTGTGGTAATAAATTAAAAATAGGATGAAGAAATTGAATACTTTGTTTTTACTGATTTTAATTCAGTTTTCGTATGCTCAAAAGAATAACAGCAAAATTGTTGTCGGCGTTGTTGTAGATCAAATGTGTTATGACTATTTGTATCGTTTTCAAGGAAAATTCAGTAAGAATGGGTTCAATAAATTGATGCAAAAAGGAACGAATTGTAGGAATACGAATTACAATTACGTCCCCACATACACCGGGCCTGGACATGCCTCTATTTATACAGGAACAACTCCTGATAATCATGGAATAGTGGGTAATGAATGGTACGATCGAAATAGGAGAGAAGTTGTTAATTGTGTAACCGATAAAGCGTATTCATCAATCGGAACAAGTTCGAAAGAAGGAGAAAGATCTCCAAAAACACTAAAAACGTATACGATTACAGATCAACTAAAAATGACCTACCCATCAGCCAATGTTATTTCTTTGAGTATTAAGGATAGAAGTGCTATTTTGCCAGGTGGTCATTTAAGCAATGGTTCATATTGGTTTGATTATAGCACTGGAAAAATGATTACAAGCAATTATTTTAAAAAAGAATTACCTAATTGGGTGAATGATTTTAATGCAACTAAAAAACCTGATGAAGCTTTATTAAAAACATGGGAAACGTATTATCCAATTGAATCATATACAGAAAGTGGTGCTGATGATTCACCGTATGAGGTATTAATTTCAACTAAAAATAAGCCGATTTTTCCTTATGACCTAAAAGAATTGAACATAAACGCTAAAGACTATTCATTGTTTTCAATTACACCATTTGCCAATACATTTTTAACTGATTTTGCCTTGGAAGCAATTAAAAATGAAAATTTGGGTACTGATTCTCAAACTGATTTTTTGTGTATTAGTTATTCAACTCCAGATATTGTAGGACATGCATTTGGTCCATATTCTGTGGAAATTGAAGATACTTACATTCGATTAGATCAAGACATTGCGCGCCTAATTCAAACGCTGGAAGCGAAATTTGGTAAAAATGGATTTACATTATTCCTAACGGCGGATCATGCCGTCGTTCCTATTCCTCAATCTTTGATTGATCAAAAACTTCCTGGTGGCTACTTATTTTTGGAGGAAAAATTAAGTCATTTAAAAAAAGATGTGAAAGCTAAATTTGAATTTGATTTAATTGAGGCAGAAGAAAATCAAAATATTTATTTAAAAAGGAGTTTAATTGATTCGCTTTATTTACCAAAAAAAGCAATTGAAACCTTTATTGCCAATGAAATCAGAACTTGGGATGGTGTAAAAGCAGTTTATACTTCAGAAGAACTTGAAAACGCCTTGTCTTCAAATAATTGGTTGGAAATGGTTTCAAAAGGATATCGCTTTGATAGAAGTGGAGAGGTGATTTTTATTTTGGAACCTGGGTATCTAACAAAAAATGAAGATAAGCCTTCTTCTCATAAAGGAACGAGTCATGGTTCAGCTTTTAATTACGATACTCATGTTCCTTTAATTTGGTATGGAAATGGAATTCGTAAACAAGAAATATTCAGACCCATTGAAATCATTGATATTGCTCCAACATTAATTCATATTTTGAATTTGCAACGATCAGGTGCCATGACAGGAAATCCTATTATGGAAATATTAAATCAAAATTAAGTTACTAAAAAATAGTTGTTGGAAACTCTTTAATAATCACCATTTTCAATTCTTTCATACGATTAAATTCGTATAATGAATTTTCTTAAAAAGTATGAAATTGGTTTAGTAATTCTAAAATTGGCGTTAGCGATTCCAATTTGCCTTTTTTATGTTTCTCTGGTTGATGAAAAAGATTTAGTTTCTGTTCCAACGTATTTGTGGGTGATGGTGTTAATGTATACAATTATTCAATTTGTTGATAAGCAAATTAATTCCGAAATACCAACATCTGTATCCCTCCTGTATTATTTAGGATTGTTGAGTGTTGGGCTTCCTGTTTTTCTCGTTAATCGATTTGAAAAAGTTGATTGGTTATTGGTAGCTCAGCTGGGTTGTTGGTTTCTACTTTTTTCGGTTCTAGGGCAAATGAGGTTATACGTTCAACGAAAAAACAATCAAAAATGAATGTTCATTTCATTGCAATAGGTGGAAGTGCTATGCATAATTTGGCGATAGCCCTCAGTCGAAAAGGATATGTAGTATCTGGTTCCGATGACGAAATATTTGAACCATCAAAAAGTAGACTAGAAAAGGAAGGCATCTTACCCCAACAAATGGGTTGGGATTCTCAAAATATTAATGCAAGTATTGACGCAGTTATTTTGGGAATGCATGCCAGAATTGATAATCCTGAATTGCTTCGTGCTAAAGAACTAAATATTCCTATTTTCTCTTATCCTGAATATTTACACGAACAATCAAAGAATAAAACGAGGGTTGTGATTGGTGGTAGTCATGGTAAAACTACCATAACTTCTATGATTTTACATGCTTGTCGTGAACTTGGAAAAGATGTTGATTACATGGTTGGAGCGCAATTAGAAGGATACGATTGCATGGTGAAACTTTCGGATAATGCGGAAGTAATTATTCTGGAAGGGGATGAATATCTCAGTTCACCTATTGATCGTCGGCCTAAATTCCATTTGTATAAACCCAATATTGCTTTGTTAAGTGGAATTGCCTGGGATCACATCAATGTATTTCCGACTTTTGAAAATTACGTTTCTCAATTTGATATTTTTTGCGAGTTGATTGAGCCTAGTGGGAAATTAATCTATAATGAAAATGATCCCGAAATTGTCACCTTGGCTGCAAAACATCAAAATCATGTTGAGGCAATATCTTATTCAACACCAAGCTACGAGGTAACGGAAGCTGGAACTTGTCTGCATAGGAATTCTGAATCTTACGATTTAAAATTGTTTGGAGAACATAACTTGCAGAATTTAATGGGAGCCATGCGAGTTTGTGAAGCAATCGGGATTTCCAATAAAGACTTTTTAACTTCCCTGTCTAATTTCACGGGTGCTGGAAAAAGATTACAAAAAGTGGTAGAATCTAACGATTTTATCATGTTCAAAGATTTTGCTCATTCACCTTCTAAATTAAAAGCAACCACAAAAGCGGTAAAAGAACAGTTTGCCAATAGGAAATTAATTGCCTGCATGGAATTACATACTTTCTCCTCATTACAAAAAGAATTTCTTCCTCAGTATAAAAATTGCATGGATCAAGCTGATTTAGCACTGGTTTATTTTAGTCCATATGTTGTGGCCCACAAGAAGTTAGAACCGATTTCGATTGATCAAGTTTTCGAAGGATTTGGTGGAGGAATTACCGTAGCAACTAACACGAATGAAGTTGTTGAATTTATTAATGAGCACGTAGAATCGAATTCAGCTTTGTTGATGATGTCTTCCGGTAATTTCGATGGAGTAGACTATGACCAGTTAGGAAATTCATTAATTGAAAAGTTAGGATGAAAAATTATTTGATTTTATTTTCAGTAGCATTAATCGTTACCAACAGCTGTAAAAATTCAGAGGCGATTTCGAATTTTCAAGCTTCAAATAAAATGGATGTTACTACTCTTGATTATAAACCCTATTTGGATTCACTTCAGGCGGATGGAGCTTTCTTGTTATTGGATTTGAAAACGAATAAATTGATTGAATATCAAGGCATTTCAAAAGATACCATGTTGATTCCAGCATCTACGTTTAAAATTCCAAATTCATTAATTGGTTTGGAAACGGGAGAGTTGAAAGATGAATTAACAGAATTCAAATGGAATGGAACAACGTATCAAATTCAAGCGTGGGACAAAAATCAAAGTTTGGTAGAGGCATTTCAAAATTCGACCGTGTGGTATTTTCAGGAATTGGCTCGAAAAATAGGGGA
Source organism: Lishizhenia tianjinensis (assembly GCA_945860455.1). Lineage (GTDB taxonomy): Bacteria > Bacteroidota > Bacteroidia > Flavobacteriales_D > Crocinitomicaceae > UBA952. The sequence continues at coordinate 591 of CAMAQX010000058.1, read as the reverse complement.
GAAGCACATGAAAAAATACCTTGCTCAATTCAATTATGGAAATCAAAATATAGGAGGAGGAATAGATAAATTTTGGTTGTCTGGTGATTTACGTATTTCTCCTTTACAACAATTAGAATTTTTGAAAGCTTTATGGAATGAAGAATTGAAATTGGCCAAGAAAACCACTCAAACAATGAAAAAAGTATTTTTTGTAGAAAAAAGAGGTGGAGCTACTTTGTATGCTAAAACAGGTTGGGGATTCACGGATGGAAATGACATTGGGTGGTATATGGGGATTGTTGAAAATCAAAAATCAACTTATCTGTTTGTTCATGCCATGATTTCGAAAGACGCGCGTTTAGAACTTTTTGGTGAGGCTAGAAAATCCATTGCGCGGAGAATTTTAGCTGAAAAGAATATTTATTGAAATAATTGTAATTCGTTTAGAACGCAAAATTCAAGTTCGTTTTATTTTATTCTTGAATTAATTTCTTTCATTAATTCAGATTCCTTTTCTGGTGAAATCAACAATTCATCATATTTGTTATAGTGAACAACCAAACACTTCCAGGAAGTATTCATTTTCCATCCTACATATAAACCATTGGC
>CAMAQX010000057.1 GCA_945860455.1 Lishizhenia tianjinensis | reverse complement strand
ATGCGATTGCAGTCCATATTTTCCATTTCTGGAAAGAATTTTTTATAACCTCGGAGTCATTCATTTTTTGGCACTAAATCCGTTTTGATTTCCCAATTTGCTCGCACTTTGGTTGGCTGAGTGAACCACATTACTTTTTCGGGAGGTGTTTTTGTGAGCATATTCCACCCATCCCAACGCAAGTTGTTATTGTTATCACGAATTACTCGAAAACTATATTCACCAGGCAATAAGTCTTTAAAATCTAATTCTTTGTTAGAACCTCTTTTTTGACTGGCTACAATTTGGTTGTTAAAAATAAGTTGCACTAGGTCGGTAGAATCTAAGCGCGTAACATCTACTTGTAAAACCCCGAGTTCACGGTCAGAAAAGCGCGAAATGGAAGTTTTAAGGCGCGCAGATTTCAATCCCGTTTTACCCGTTAATGCAGCTGTTTCAATTGTAATATCTATTTCTTTAAAATCCGTTTTCACCAATTTTATTTCCAATTGATTAGCGGAAAAATCAATCCGTTCGATTTCTAGGGTGTCTTTTGTTGTTTTCTCTTGAACGATTATTTTACTTGTATTAACAGCAGTGATAATATCAGAAATCTCAAATTCGAAAGTGCTATTCATCTTAATCCAAGTTGAATTACTTTTTATTTTTAGTGATTTAACTTCTTCGCTGGTGGAGACAATTTTAATGGAATCCAAAAACCCATTGTCTGCTTGAAAAAACAACTGTGTACTTGGGGCTTTAATTGAATTAAAAGGAAGGAATAAACTGTCTTTTCCCACCCAAACAAGCTCATCTTTTTTGATTACAGCCTCATTTTGGAAATAAAACTTATCGGTTACCGTATGGTTGTTCAGCGCAACACCAACCAACCCGGGCTCCATAAAGGTGGCGCTTCGAATTGATTTTTCAAACTCGGGTTTTGCTAGTCGAAGTGGAATCGTATCAGTTATACTATCTCTAATGATTAATTCACCCATTCGAAAAGCAACTCGCTCCGTAGAATCGTATATCGCATTGCTATTAATGTCTTCCCAGCTCATTACTTCATATTTTCCTGGTTTGATGAATGAGAAGGAAGCAATTCCCTGGTCATTCGTTTTTTGCATGTATTTCGGCATATTTCCAAGCGTATCAAACAGTCCTAAAAACACTTTTTTTACGGGTTGTGTTGTAAAGGCATCAATTATTTTGGTTTGATAATAGGCAGAATCTAATGTGTTTCCGGTAGAAAAAACAAAGACTATTAACGAATCATTTCCTTCATTTATATCTTTTATAGCGCTATTAAAAAGTAATTGATAAGTCATATTTAATTGAAGAGAATCTAGAAATTCAACCCGTAATTTTTTGCCGATATTGGTCGGTTTTATGCGCGAATGATTCGGAGAGATTGTTATACTCGTTTGTGGATTCGATAATTGGAAATACTCATCGAATTGAAATTCTATGGTGTTTTTATTGAAATTCGTTGATCCATTTTTTATAGTAGATTGAACTATTTGTGGAGCTATGGTGTCTTTTACTCCGCCGTCAATTGTTCCTAGTTGAGCACAACTCAGTAGAAGAGAACTTAATCCAAAAATTATAATACTGTACTTAGCCAATCGCATAATTTTTCTAAATATAAAACATCCACTTCATCAAAGTCATTCAGCGTATCACTATCCACATCTAGCACGGCTATTATTAAGTCGTTTTTTCGAAGGGGAATTACAACCTCACTTTTGGATAAAGAACTGCAAGCGATATGCCCCGGAAACTCTTCCACATTTGGCACCAATAATGATTTTTTTTGTTCCCATGCAGACCCACAAACACCACGTCCATATGCGATTCGATTACAAGCAATAGGACCTTGAAAAGGACCAAGAACCAATTCTGTGTTTTCGACTAAATAAAAACCCACCCAAAAAAAATCAAAATACTGTTTCAACCCGGCAGCGACATTTGCTAAATTGGCAATCGCATTTTTTTCGCCTCCAATTAAATGCATTAGTTGTTGGATTAAAGCTTCATATTGCTCTGCTTTTGTGGTTCCCGATTTCAAAAGTGATTCAGCCATATTAAATACTCTTAAGAAACGTTTCTAGTCGTTCATTAGGAACGAAAATATAGTCGCCTGGTTCTTTCTGTGCTCCAATTTCTTGAATAAATTGGTAATTAGAAATGCCAAATTGAGTGTATCCATTTCGCTCAAATAGCACCAACATATTTTCCCTGTTTTCATCTCCAATTTCGAGCTGAACAAATGGTTTATATTTGGCTATCAGCGGTTCTAATTCTTGAAAAACGATCCATTCGTATCCTTCAATATCGCATTTTATGTAATCTATTTTTTCAAGATTCCCTAATAATTCAGACCCTCTTACAATCGCAACTTCTTGATTCTGATATTTTTCCCGCTCAGCATCATTTTGCGCAACATGTGGCAAACCCGTTCGAATCATTCCATCATCAGCCGGCAAAACCATGATTGCTTTTCCTGCTTCAGACCCTAAGGCCACATTGTGCACCGTTACATGATTATATTTTCTAAGTAAATGAGAAAGCACTTCGTAAAACAAGGGAATTGGCTCAATGGAAACGACCTTTCCCTGAGGTGTTAAACGAGCGAAATTTTTAGAAAAATACCCCAGATTGGCGCCAATATCAACAACGGTAAAATTTGGCTGAATTACTTTTTTTATTAAATAGTGATATTTAAATGCCGGTTTTCCTTTCAATATATTCCAATCATACAGCCAATAAAAACCAACCTGCAAAACTTGCAAATATTGTTTTGGACTAAGGATTTTATACAGTAGGCGTTTAACTAATTTCATGAAACGAATTGGGTAACGAAGGTACAATATTTATTGAAGAATACTGAATACAATATTGAGTTCTTCTCCTCACTAATTGTTATACTTTAAGTTCTTCTTCCGGGTCCCAAAAATGTAATTTGAAATCCATTATTTGGTCAGAAACTACTTTAACCCCTTCTTTTTCTAGGCGATTTTGCATGTCGTTTGGTGAACAAAAGTGCATTTTTCCGGTCAAAAGCCCATTTCTATTCACTACCCTATGAGCGGGGATTTCCGGTCGATTATGACAAGCATTCATTGCCCATCCTACCATTCGCGAAGATTTTTTTGCGCCTAAATAATTTGCAATTGCACCATAAGAAGTTACCCTCCCTTCAGGAATTTCTTTCACAACGGCAAAAACCTGCTCAAAGAAATCTTTAGTAGTATCAGATAAACGATTAATCATAAGTCAAATATAGAAATGCTTTTAAAAAATGAATTGGAAAAAATGAGATAAATTGACCTTTTCATAAATAGAATTTTCAGCTATAATAATTGAATTATGTTTTTCAAGCAATCTTTTTGTAAAAATTGTTTTGTTTTCGTTAATTTTTTTTATCTTCATTCTCTTCATGAAAAAAAGTGTGTCAATAGATTAAATTCAATATGAAAATTTTAAAAATACAAGCCCTTCGCGGCCCCAATATTTGGAGCATCTCTAGAAAAAAACTAATCCAAATGCGTTTAGATTTAGAGGATTTAGAACAAAAACCGACTAATTTAATTGAGGGCTTTCGAGAACGAATCGAAAAGATGTTCCCTACTATGATTGAGCATAGGTGCTCTGAAGGGGAGCGGGGTGGTTTTTTTCACCGAGTTGAACGTGGCACATGGATGGGGCATGTTATTGAACACATTGCATTGGAAACCCAAACCCTTGCCGGCATGGAAGTTGGATATGGTCGAACCAGAGAAACGAAAACTCCCGGAGTTTATAATGTCGTATTTAATTATATCGAAGAAAAAGTGGGGATCTATGCGGCTGAGTCTGCTGTGCGGATAGCTGAAGTATTAATTGCTGGTGAAGCATATGATTTAAATCAGGACATTCAAAAAATGAGGGAAATCCGAGAAGATGTTCGTTTGGGCCCGAGTACAGGAAGCATTGTTGAGGAAGCCGTTGCACGTGATATTCCATGGATACGTCTTGGCACAAATTCCTTGATTCAATTGGGTTATGGGATTAATCAAATGCGTTTTCAAGCAACAATCACATGTAAGACGAGTAATATTGCCGTTGATATTGCCTGCAATAAGGAAGAAACAAAACGGATGTTGTCGGCCGCTTCAATTCCGGTTGCAAGTGGGTCATTATGCGTCGATGAGGAAGATTTGGCTGCAACAATAAAAAAGATTAACTATCCGATCGTTATTAAACCTTTGGACGGAAATCATGGTAAAGGAGCTTCCATCAATTTGATCAATTGGGAAGATGCGGTGGAAGGATTGGCTCATGCTAAAAAATATTCACGTAGAGTTATTGTTGAGAAGTTTATTACCGGTTTTGACTTTCGAATTCTTGTGATAGATAATAAGGTGGTTGCAGCCGCTCAACGTGTTCCTGCTCATATTGTTGGTGATGGCAATTCTTCCATTCAAGAATTAATCAATGAGACGAACAAGGACTCTCGTCGAGGATATGGTCACGAAAACGTATTGACTGAAATCACTGTCGATAGAGATACCTCTGAGTTGCTCGAAAAATTAGGATATACCTTGGAAACAGTCCCTCAAAAAGAGGAAGTTGTTTATTTAAAATCAACAGCAAATTTGAGTACGGGTGGAACATCCATCGATGTGACGGATATGATGCATCCTGAAAATATTTTCATGGCAGAACGTATTTCACGTGTTATTGGACTTGATGTGTGTGGAATTGATATCATGGCACAAAACCTAACAGAATCATTGAAAGAAAATGGAGGGGTAATTCTTGAAGTAAATGCCGCACCAGGTTTTAGGATGCACTTAGCACCGTCTGTTGGCTTGCCTCGAAATGTGGCCGCTCCGGTTATTGATATGTTGTATCCTCCCGGAAAACAATCGCGCATTCCAATCATTGCAGTTACTGGAACAAATGGTAAAACAACCACAACGCGTTTATTGGCTCACATTGTAAAAAATAATGGTTTTAAAGTAGGTTTTACTACCTCTGATGGGATTTATATTCAAAATCACATGATGGAAAAAGGAGACACAACAGGCCCCATCAGTGCAGAATATATTTTGAAAGACCCTGCTGTTGATTTTGCAATATTGGAAACTGCTAGAGGAGGAATATTACGCGCCGGATTAGGATTTTCACGCTGTGACATTGGCATTATAACGAATATTCAAGAAGATCATTTAGGCATAAGTGACATTCACGACTTGGATGATTTGGCGCGCGTAAAGGCCGTTGTTGTTCATAGCATTAAAAAAGATGGATGGGCGGTTCTAAATGCAGAAGATGAAAAATGTGTTGAAATAGCAAAATCTTTGAGTTGCAATGTTGCATTTTTCAGTTTGGATGAGAACAACCCAGTTATTTCAGACCACAGCAATAAAGGAGGAATTGCTGCAATTGCCGAAAATGGATTTATTACGATTAAAAAAGGAGATTGGAAAATTCGCGTAGATCGCATTACTCATGTGCCGTTAACTGTTAATGGAAAGGCTAAATTTATGATTGCTAATGCATTAGCTGCAACTTTAGCTTCTTATTTGTGGGGTTTCAAAACAGAAGATATAAAATTATCCTTAAACACTTTTTTACCGAGCGCTGCTCAAACACCAGGCAGATTGAATATTTTCGAATTCTCTAAATTCAAGGTAATGATTGATTTTGCACACAACCCAAGTGGTTACCGCGGAATTGAAGATTTCCTTCAATCAGTAGATGCCACACGAAAAATTGGAATTATTTCAGGCGTTGGTGACAGAAGAGATGAAGATATTAAAGAGTGTGCTCGAATCGCAGCTAGAATGTTTGACCATATTATAATTAGGCAAGAAAAACACCTTCGGGGCAGAACCGAGGATGAGATAATTAACCTCATTTTAGGTGGCATCAAAGAAACCGATTCGTCAGTGACCTATGAGGTTGTTACACTTGAAGTTGAAGCGATAAAACATGCTATTTCTTTGGCAGAAGAAGGAACATTTATCACAGCCCTAAGTGATGTGATTGATAACGCGATTGATATAGTACAAGAGTATTTGGATGCTGAAATAGAACAAGTGGCTTTATCTTAATAAAGGTGTAACAAAATTTCAGGTTTCGGTTGTAGTGTAATAACCTTAAAATCAGCACCATGAAATTCGGAATTTTGTTACTAGTTTTTCCTTTTCTTCTGAGTAAAGAAGAGCGAACCTTTAAACGGTTGAATAAACTGTATGATAAAAATACAGAAAAAGCATTCTTGTTAGCCAAGAAAATTAATGCGAGGGACAAGAATTTGGCTTCTCCTTATTATTTTCAGTTTTTGGTTTACAGTAAAAAATTTGATTTGTCTAAGGTGGCAAAAGACCAAGCTACGATTTTAGGAAGTGCTATAAGTATGGGGTCTTCTTTTGAGAAAAAAGCGGGTGAATCACTTTTAACCCAAACAGATTGGACAACAAAAAAGGAAACCTTACGAGAAAAAGTTATTGTCTGCCTAACTAAGTTAAAAGCTGAAAAGAATGATTCTCGATTTAAGAAACTAAAGGAAAAAGCTATTAAATTCTTTTCCGAGGTTCCTATTGATTTGGTGGAATTAAAGCAAGTTGAAATGCCAAAAAAGACAATCAATGAAACTAAAACTAGTTTTACTGCCCCGACTCATGTATTTCCATCAATTAAAACAGAATCAACTAAGATAAATTTTGCTTTAAAGCCAACGGGTAAGGAACAATTTTTATCAATTAATGAAGCGGAAGAACAAAAACTGATTGACCAATTAAACGAAGCTCGATTGTCCCAAAATCTTCAACCTCTTTCTATTGATCCAAATTTAGTTCGTGCTGCTCGCTACCATGCACGGGACATGGCGAAAGAAAATTATTTTGATCACACGACACACAATAAGGTAAATGGAAAATTATCCAAATCAATTGGTGCATTTGAACGAATTGCATTATTTTATCCTACGGGGGGAAACACCGAGAATATTGCTGCAGGAAGTTCAACAGCTGATGCAACTTATAAGCAATGGTTCGATAGTCCGGGTCATTATGCCAATATGTTTAATGAAGCCGCAACTAAAGTTGGTATCGGAGTATATCACGATGAAAAGAGTGAGTATGGATATTATTGGGTTTTTTGTACAGCAAGTAATTAATTTACCGTAACTTTAAATTTAAATTTAATAACTGATTTAATTTTCATCTTATGAAAAACGTCTTTTTTTTATTGCTTGCTATTTCAGGCGCAAGCTTTTCCATGGCCCAAAAAATGTACACGGTAAAATACGAAAGTCAAGCTAACGTGAAAGTGTTTGTTGTGAAATACGAGAGCCAGGCCGATTTAAAAGTATATAAAGTAAAATATGATAGCCAAGCAGGTAGTAATGACGGAAAATGGTTTTTTGTCGATTATGAAAGCCAAGCTAAGAAAAAGCTGTACTTTGTTGATTACGAAAGTCAAGCAGATATTAAAATCTATTTCGTTGATTATGAAAGTCAAGCGGGTTGGAGAAACACAACAAAAAAACACTTGCTTTATTAGGTGACAGGTTTTCTTGAGATTTTAGCTACCCTTTTCGGTTTTTTATACATTATTTTAATTGTACAGAAAAAGCCTATTGGCTGGTTTTTCGGTTTTTTATCTTCCCTTATTTATGTGGATGTTTGCTTTACCAATCAACTATATATACAAACAGGACTTCAAGCAATTTATGCATTAGTTGGTGTTTTTGGTTTCTTTCGTTGGAAAATGAAGGGTGCTTTAATAAAAACCATTTCAAACAAAAATCGTTTAATTATTTTGGTGAGCGGACTAGTTGCTTCAATGATTTTGGGTTATTTATTCAGTAAATCAAATCAAGTACTGCCATATTTGGATGCTGTAATTAGCGTCTTTGGTATAATTGCAACCTATCTAACAACTGATAAAAGAGTAGAAAATTGGATAATTTGGATGGCAATTAATGTGTTGAGCATTTATCTTTTTGCATATCAAGCGCTCTATTTTTCAGTAGCACTATTCAGTGCCTATTGTATACTATCTTTTTGGGGTTATTTAAATTGGAGGAAAGACATTGAACCGAATGAATAAGCTGAAAATTGCCTTTACTGGTCCCGAATCGAGTGGAAAAACAACTTTAGCAAAGTGGTTATCTGAAGAGCTGTCAGCAGTTTGTTGTGATGAATACGCGAGAAAATACCTGGAAAAAAAAGAGAAGTATGATCAAGAAGACCTTACGGAAATAGCAAAGGGTCAATTGAAGGAATGGGACAAAAACACCGATTCGAGACCGCTAATTGCGGATACAGAAATGTTGGTGATTCAAATTTGGAGTTTGTGGAAATATGGCTCTTGCGATTCATTTATTGCATCCGCGGTTCAAAATCAAAATTTCGACCATTACTTTTTATGCCAACCAGATATTCCTTGGGAATCGGACGAATTGCGCGAATCTGAACACGAACGCGAGCAATTGTTTGTTATTTATGAGCAGATTATTATTGAACTTGGATGGAATTATACAATTGTTTGTGGTGATTTAAATACACGAAAAACCAAAATTAGAAACGTGTTGAATAATATATCCTCAATTGCTAACCATTAAAGGTTGAAAAGTTTTTCATAGATTTTTTAGAAAGATTTTGAAGAGTGAACAAATCCATTAATTTTGCCACCGAGAAATTTTAATGAACGATAAAAATGTCAAAAAGAAGATCTATTATTAGTTACGACAAACTGACGATTGAACAAAAGAAACAAATTTTAAGGGAATTTCCTGATGGTTATATTAATCATTTAACATCGATTAAGACCCCAACTGGAGAAATTCTTGATGCGTTAATTTGGGAAACCGAAGAAGTGATTTATTTGGTGAAAATCAACAAAGTTATGGGCAAATTAAAATCGGTGGCAGATGCCGAAGATGATGATTTTGAAGAAGAATTGGATGAAAAGGCACCAGATTTAAAGGATGACGATTTGGAGGATGACGAAGAAGAAGAAGAATACGATAAGCCGGAAGAGGATGACGACGAGGAATAAGTAAGTTGGTTTTTCATTATTCAAACCCTCATAAATGACATTTAAATCCGCTTTTATATTGCTTTTTTTATTTTGTACAATTTCTGCCCTGAAAAGCCAGGACGTTTATAAATATGCAATTTTCTTAAAAAAAAAAGGGATTAACAATCCATATTCAGTCAATCAACCAGAGGCTTATTTATCAAAGCGAGCCATTGAGCGAAAAAATCGGATGGGTATAAAAATAGCTAAGACAGATTTGCCGGTAAATCCTAAATATGTACGAGAAATTGAAAAATTGATTCCTGGTGTTCAAGTGTTGAATAAATCCAATTGGCTGAATTTTGTGGTTATTCAAACATTAGACAGTTCTTGGAGAAATTCAATCAAGCTTCCAAATTATGTAAAGGAAATTAAATTGATTTATGCCGGAAAAGTCCCTAAATCTACGAGCAATCGTGTTTTTTCGCCTTCCACCGCGGGAAATGATTTTTCCAAAATGGATTTAAAAGCGATTCAATATGGTTCCGCAGAATTCCAAGTAAAATCACTTAAGTTAAACGAGTTACATCAGCAAAACAAGCTAGGGCAAGACGTTGTGATTGCAATATTGGATGGCGGATTCAGTAATGTGGATAAAATTGAAGCCTTTCATCATTTACGACAAGCAAATCGCATTCTTGGTACGTTTGATTTTGCGGGAAATGAAACAGAAGTATATGGTGACGGTGAACATGGCACGATGGTCCTAGGTTGCATGGCTGGATATGTTGAAAATAAAATTCTAGGTGCTGCTCCATTTGCCTCCTACTATCTTTTAAGAACGGAAGAAACTGGTTCAGAAACAGTTTCAGAGGAATATAATTGGGTTTCAGGAGCTGAATTTGCAGATAGTGTTGGTGCTGATTTAATTAATAGTTCCCTAGGCTATACCAAGTTTGATAAAAATAATGGCAGTTATACATATGCTGACATGAATGGTAAAACAGCCTTGATTTCTAGAGGTGCAAATATCGCCGTTTCGAAAGGAATTCTAGTGGTAAATAGTGCAGGGAATTCTGGAAATGATTCTTGGAAATATATTGGGGCACCAGCAGATGCTGAACTAGTTTTTTCTGTTGGCGCTACGAATAAATTAGATGAACGAGTTGAATTTAGCTCAGTGGGCCCAACATCCGATGGAAGAATAAAACCCAATGTGATGGCGCTTGGTTCTTATTCAGTAGTAATTAATGCTTCTGGATCAGTAACAAATGCTAGTGGAACCTCATTTTCAAGCCCAATAATGTGCGGAGCCTTGGCTTGTCTTATGCAAAAATACAACTATCTGAAACCGGAATCAATAATGCGTGCTGTGGAGGCTTCTAGTAATAATGCAACGAATCCAAATCCTGAAATGGGATATGGAATACCAGACTTTACCAAGGCGGATAAACTGTTGTCTGAAAAAAAGAAAAGGTAAAATTATTCCTTTGAAGTTAGATAAACCATTGATTCTTGTATATTTGATTTAATTCTTTTAACTATGAATAAGTCCTTAGCTCTCGAAAAAATCCGTGCGTTTTCTCCACAAATTGATAAGGTTGGTGTGGAAGAAAGGGTGGCTCGATTTCAAACAAGAAGTATTAAAAACGAATCAAAAATGCAAGGCCTAAAATTGGCGCTTAGCATGATTGATTTAACTACCTTGGAAGGAAAAGACACACCTGGGAAAGTAAAACAGATGTGTTACAAGGCAGCCCATTTGCATGATGCTTATCCAGACTTACCGACAGTAGCCGCAGTTTGTGTTTATCCTTCAATGGTCAGAATAGCTGCTCAAGCACTCAAAGAAACTCAAATACAAATAGCTTCTGTTTCAACGGCATTTCCAAGTGGTCAAGCTCCTCTGGATGTAAAAATTCGAGATACAGAGTTCGCAGTTGCTCAAGGAGCCACGGAAATTGACATGGTGATTTCAAGAGGCAAATTTCTTTCGGGAGAATATTCTTATGTGTTTGATGAAATAGCTAAGATTAAAGAGGTCTGCGGGAAGGCACGACTTAAAGTGATTCTTGAAACGGGTGAATTAGCCACCTTAGATAATGTTAGAAAAGCGAGTGATCTAGCAATACATGCTGGAGCGGATTTTATTAAAACATCCACCGGGAAAATTCAACCCGCAGCCACCATGCAAGTAACTTATGTTATGCTGCAAGCTATTAAAGATTATTTTGACTCAACCGGAAAAATGATTGGAATGAAACCTGCAGGTGGGATTTCTACAGCTAAATTGGCTTTGCATAATCTAGTCATGGTCAATGAGATTTTAGGCCCTGCTTGGCTTACAAATGAATGGTTTCGTTTCGGGGCAAGTAGCTTAGCGAATGATGTTTTGATGCAAATCGGAAAATCTCAAACAGGAATTTATCAATCAGCAGATTATTTTACTATAGATTAGATATGACAAAAAAAAATCATCAATCGGCACCATTATCATGGGATTATTCTCCATCACCTGAAAGCACTTCTCATATTCAATTAAAAGAAAAATATGATTTGTATATCAATGGAAAATGGGAAAAACCAACCTCTGGTAAGTATTTTGATTCCGTTAATCCGGCAAATGAAAAAATTATAGCTCAAATCGCACATGCAAATCAAGCGGATGTGGACAAAGCTGTTCAAGCTGCACGAAGTGCCTATGAAACGGTTTGGTCAAAACTATCCGGAGCTGAACGCGGAAAGTATATTTATCGCATTGCACGCTTGATGCAAGAACGAGCGAGGGAATTAGCAGTGATTGAAACATTGGATGGAGGAAAACCAATTCGGGAATCGCGTGATATTGATATTCCGTTGGCCTGCAATCATTTTTTCTATTATGCTGGTTGGGCAGATAAATTGGAGTATGCCTTTCCAACCCGCAAAGTGGAATCTTTAGGCGTTGCCGGTCAAATTATTCCCTGGAATTTTCCTTTATTAATGGCCGCATGGAAAATCGCTCCTGCTTTGGCTGCAGGAAATACAGTGGTACTTAAACCAGCAGAAACAACTTCTTT
>CAMAQX010000056.1 GCA_945860455.1 Lishizhenia tianjinensis | reverse complement strand
ATTTACCTGCAATATTGAATGCTCAATCCTCTGCAACTGGACTAGTTTATGAATGGTCCACTAATCAATCTACTCAACAAATTCAAGTAAATTCAAGTGGAACATACTCTGTTACAATAACTGACGGAAATGGATGTGAATCTACGGATGCAGTTGCGGTACAAACATTATCCTCTCCAAATGTAAATGCGGGACAAGATGTTACGGTTTGTGAAAATAATTTTCCAGTTACATTAAATGCTACCGGAAACGGTTCGCAAGTGGAATGGAGCACGGGAGCACAAACACCAACTATAACAGTAGCCAATGCCGGAACATATATTGTAACTACAACTGCACAAAATGGATGTCAAGCTTCAGATAGTGTGATTGTGACTTCAGATCCATGTGCTAACCTGGATGAGCAAAACAATGGTATTTCGATTTACCCGAATCCAACTCAATCAACAATTGTTATTTTGAACAAAACAGACCAACCGTTGCAATATATCTTGCGCACAGTTGAAGGAAAAGTTATTGCTCAAGGTGAGTTAGATTCAAACTCAGAAAAAACAAGTTTAGACTTAAGTAATTTATCTAATGGAGCATATTTAATACACGTGTTTAATGCTGAATTAAACTACATCAAACGTATTACAAAACAATAGAAATTAAATCCTAAATGTAAAAGGCTGCCTCTTAGAGGCAGCCTTTTTTAGTTATAAAAAAAATGAAGACGAAGAGACATTTGTTAATTCATTTAAAATAACAAGATGTTGTTTCTAGGAGAATACGATTTACTCACAATACGATTTATACAGCTCCACTTGAGCATGAAATGGAGGTAAATTTCTTTTTCTGAACCTATTTTTCAAGTCCGAGGAAATTAATCGCGCCTTTACGCTTCCCTTCCATTGATATTCAAAAATTTTATCTAATTCAGACTGAATATGCCGTTCTTTTATAATAACACCAACTTCAATTCTACTATCAATATTGCGCTCCATATAATCAGCGCTTGTTAATATATACAAAGGATTTCCATTGTTTTTAAATATCATAAACCGAGCATGTTCTAGGTATCGATCTACAATACTAATAACTGTAATATTTTCACTTAATCCTTTTACGCCTGGTTTCAGGCAACAAATTCCCCGAATAATCATTTCTATTTTAACACCGGCTTGACTGGCTTCATAAAATTTATCTATCAATTGACTATCTGTCAAATTATTAATTTTTATCCGAATAGACCCTTTAAGGCCGTTTTTCGAATGTGCAATTTCCTGATTAATATATAGAATAATTTTTCGACGTGAATTAAAAGGTGAAACTAATAAATTTCGGAAAACAGGTCGTTCAAGATTGTTTTCCAATAATCGGAATACCTTTTTTACTTCATTAGCAATTTCCGGTTTAACAGTTAAATAACCTAAATCAACATAAATTCGCGCTGTTTTTTCGTTAAAATTCCCAGTTCCTATATAAGTAATGAGTTGTTCTTTACCTTCCTTAATTCGTTCGATTTGTAGCAGTTTTGAATGTACTTTCAAATTTGGCACTCCATAAATTACTTTGGCGCCAAAGTCTTTCAATCGGTTACTCCAATATAAATTATTCTCTTCATCAAATCGTGCCTGGAGCTCAAAAACAACTGTCACTTCTTTGCCATTAAAAACAGCAGAAAGAAGTGCATTCATGATATCTGAATTTTTGGCAACTCGGTAAATATTAATTTTAATGGTTTTCACTTTAGGATCAATTGCCGCCTCACGCAATAAGTCAATGATATAATCGAAACGTTGATAAGGGAAATGCAATAAGATATCTTTTTTAATAACCGCTTGCATCACTCCTCCTTTATCTTCTAAATCGGGGTGTTTACATGGCGGCTGTTTCGGAAATAAAAATGCCGGATTTTCAAAAGTTGGAAATGAGATTAAATCTTTATTGTTATGATACCTACCACCTGGTATAGTATTTACGCCTTCTTTTAAGTGAAGAGATTGCAATAAATACTGCAACAAATCAGCTGGCATTTCTTCATCATACACAAATCTTACTGGGGCACCTTTTTTTCGATCTTTTAAACTTTTTTCAATTTTCTCGATGAAAGGTAAGCTTAAATCATCATCCAAATCCAATTCAGCATCCCGAGTAAATTTAAAGGTGTAAGCGCTTATTTCAACTGGATAGAAAATCCCAAAAATCTCTTTCAGTTGTAGGCGAATAATATCATCAATCAATAAAATGTAAATGCCCTTTTCATCCTTAATTTTATAATAGCGTGGTATATCAATTGGCACCTGAATGAGTGCATAACGCACCTTTTTCTTTTGGTCTACGATTTTAATTGCCAAATAAATGGCGTAATCTCTTAATTTTGGAAACGACCCTTTTTTATCAAGTATTATTGGGAAAATAGAATGTTTCAATTTATCCTGATAATACTGATTCAATTCTATCTCATGTTGTTTTGATAGATTTTTCTCATTCATGAAGAAAATAGCGTGTTTCTTAAATTCTTCTGAAATTTCCTCAAACGCTTTTTCAAATTTCTTTTGCTGACGTAGAACTTCCTTTCTTATTTCTTGATAAAGTTCTGTGGCTGTCCCAGAAAACCCTTGTATTTTTTGCTTTTTGAGGACTGATAATCGTCGAACATTCGCAACCCGCACCCGATAAAACTCATCCATATTATTGGAATAAATACCCAAAAAGCGCATTCGTTCTACCATAGGAACTGTTGGATCCATTGCTTCTTGAAGTACCCTTTCATTAAAGGATAACCAACTTAATTCTCGATTAACTGCCTGCATAAACAAAGATGCAATTTGTTCTACTTTTAAAATTAATAAAGATATTAAATAATTATGAAATTTCGGGGGTTTACAGCTACTTGAAACTCTTTTTTCACAAATTACTTTTTACGGTGAGATAAAATTAAAAATAACATTCAATTAAATCACTAACATTCTCTTAGTAAATAAATAAAGTCTTGTTAAAGCTATGGTAAAAACCCTTTGGAATTTAGTTCACAAATTTGTTAAAACGCATGATCTATGAAAAAGAGAAATGTTGAAATTGTGGTTCTTTCAGATGTACATCTCGGGACATATGGTTCGAGAGCCATTGAACTAGTGAATTATTTAGAATCGATAAACCCAAAAACCTTAGTTTTAAATGGTGATATTATCGATATATGGCAATTCAGCAAACACTATTTTCCAGAGTCGCACATGCGCGTTGTAAAAGCAATTATGTCACTTTTAACTGAAGGAACTATTGTTTATTACGTCACCGGTAATCATGATGAAATGCTGCGTAAATTTAAAGGGTTGCAATTAGGCAATTTTCATATTGTTAATAAAGTAGTTTTAACACTTCCAACGGGAAAGGCTTGGATATTCCACGGTGATGTTTTTGATACAACCATGAAGCATTCAAAATGGTTGGCCAAATTAGGCGGAAAAGGCTATGATTTATTGATTTTACTAAATACTTTTATAAATTGGGTTAGTTTAAAATTCGGCCGAGGGCGCGTTTCTTTATCCAAAAAAGTGAAAGATAGCGTAAAGGGAATTATTAAATATGTAAATGATTTTGAAGGAACGGCCGCTGATATTGCGATGGAAAATAATTATACATATGTCATTTGTGGACACATACACCAACCTAAAATCAGAGAATTTTCTAACGAACGGGGGAATAAAGTAACCTATTTAAATTCAGGAGATTGGGTTGAAAATATGACTAGCCTTGAATACAATGCCAAAAAATGGAGAATTTTTGATTATCAAACTGAATATTTATCGTTTCAAAGTCAAACTAATCCCGATAAATCATTAGTTGATAGTTATAATTATTCTGATTTACTAAATGAACTAATTAATTCCAATTGAGCATGAAAATACTGTATGGTATTCAAGGAACAGGCAATGGACACTTAAGTCGCGCGGAAGACATCGTTCCTTATTTGAAAAAAATGGGAGATGTGGATGTTTTAGTGAGCGGTAATCAATCTCAGGTTAATACAAAATTCGAAATAACTTACCAACGATTAGGATTAACCTTTCTTTCATCTAAATCAGGAAAAGTTGATTTACTCAAAACAGTGATGCATGCAAATCCAATTCGATTTTTGAAGGAAATCAAAGATTTTCCTGTTTCACAATATGACTTGGTCATTTCAGACTTTGAGCCGGTAAGCGCTTGGTCAGCACTAACAAGAAATATTCCTTGTGTTGAGTTAAGTCACCAAGCAGCAGTTGCCCACCCTTTGTCTCCGAAAGCTGACACCATTAAACCAATCGGTAATTATATTTTAAATCACTACTGCCCCACCAAAAAAAAATATGGGTTTCACTTTAATTCCTATGCTGAAACTATTTTTACTCCTTTAATTCGAAAATCAATTCGTCAAATTGAAACAAGTAATCAACTGCATTATACTGTTTATCTTCCCGCTTATCACGATGATGTTATTGCAAAGGTGTTGAGTAATTTTAAAATTGAATGGCATGTTTTTTCGAAATACACAACTAAAATATACACGGTAGATACCATTACCTTTTATCCTATTGATGCTGAAAAATTCACAAAAAGTCTCGCTCAATGTAGTGGTATTTTGTGTGGTGCAGGATTTGAATTACCCGCAGAAGCTTTGTTTCTGGGTAAAAAACTAATGGTGATTCCGATGATTGGTCAATATGAACAACTTTGTAACGCTACTAGCCTTAAAAAACTAGGCGTTACTGTTTTGAATGAATTGAGTTTAATACATTACAGAACAATTCAAAATTGGTTAACAATCACCCAACCAATACAAATAACCTATCAGGATCAAACGGAGCAAATTATTGAAACCATTATTCATGATTTTGAACGAAATACAATACCCAATATTGAACTTTCTCGTCCACTATTAAACCCTCAGTTTTATAAATTATTTTTGTAAAATGAAGTCTAAATACATCAAACGAATTCAAATCGCACTAGTTATTTCAATCCTATCTCTTTTACTAACGTTGTATCAATTTTATCTTGGAATATAAGGTCATTGGATGATTTAACACAAATACAATGTTAATATAAAGATTACTTACTTTTAATTTAGGAGATTTGTACAAAATTAACCTAAATTGAAACTACAAATCTTATTTTGTTATACGTTTGTCGTATTTTTTTCATTCGATTTCTTTGGTCAATCTCTCATTTTAAACGAAGTTTCGCAAGGACCTTCTGGATCAAAGGAATATGTGGAATTATTAGTTATTCCTGGAACATCTCCCTACAACTGCTCTAATTATTGCATCGATCTACGCAATTGGGTAATAGATGACAATAATGGTTATTTTACAGGAGGTGGTGGCTCTGGTTTGGGTATTGCCAATGGAGCTGTTCGTTTTAAAAACGACCCATTTTGGCAATGTATTCCAATGGGAACATTAATTGTAATTTATAATGATTTAGATCCTAATGTTTCCCTGCCTCCAAATGATAATTCAATTGTTGATGGAAATTGCAGAATAATTTTACCAGTTTCCTCCACTTTATTAGAACACCAAACAACATCACCTACAACAACTACCTCCAATTATCCTGGCGCTGGATGGATTACAGGTGGATTGTGGGGCCCGATATCTATGGCAAATGGTGGAGATGCTTTTCAGGTTTATAATCCAACAAACTTAATTACTCCTGCACACGGTGTTAGTTGGTCAAATAATAATGTCAACCCAATTATTTATTTTGCTGGATCTGCCACAAATTCTGTTTATTATTTCGCAAATACCATAGATAATAATCCTTCTAATCAATCCAATTGGGTAGCGGGAACTTGTACTGTTCCTAACAATCAAACTCCAGGCCTACCAAACAATGCTGCTAATTCAGCCTATATATCTTCACTAAATAACAACTGCGCAGGACCATTAGTTGCAACGCTAACTAGCTCCATTGACGCCAGCAATTGTCTTTGTAATGGACAAGCCTCGGTAAATGCTTCTGGTTCTGTACCCGGTTACACCTACGCTTGGTATGATGCTTCATTCATTTCAATCGGACAAAATACATCCAACGCAACTAACTTGTGCGCCGGGACATATTCCTGCATCGTTAGTTCTTCCATTAATTGCACGGATACGATTTTGGTTACCATCAATAATTCTGCCGTTGCAATCACTCCAACATTTAATCCAATTGCACCAATTTGTGCCGGAGGGACAATCAACCTTCCAACGACTTCACTCAATGGAATTTCAGGTTTGTGGTCGCCTGCTGTGGATAACACACAAACCACAACCTATACCTTTACGCCAACAGCTGGACAATGTGCCGCTACAACTACTTTGCAAGTTTCTGTTGGTGCACAACAAACTCCAACTTTTGCTCCCGTTGGTCCCTATTGCTCAGGAGCATCTTTTTCCTTACCAACCTCAAGCATTGAAGGCTTCACCGGTTCGTGGTCGCCTGCGATAGTGTCAACCGCAACAACTAATTATACCTTTACTCCAACGGTTGGACAATGTGCGACATCAGCCAATTTGACGGTAACCATCAATCCAATTCCAACGGTTACTATTTTGGAAAATCCAACCATTTGTGCAGGTCAAACTACTGTATTAACAACAAACACAAGTATTTCGGGAGGTTCTTTCGCTTGGACGCCAGGGCAAACTACCCCAACTATCACCGTTAATCCAGCAGCTACAACAAGTTATTCTGTGATTTATACCGTTTCTGGATGTGCTAGTTCGGCTTCAAATTCTATTGTAACGGTGAATAACTCAGTTTCACCGCAATTTACACCTTGGGGACCCTATTGTCAAAACGATGTTTTAGCCCAAGTAATTTTACCTCAAACATCAATCAATGGAATAACTGGAACATGGAATCCACAAATGGTTTCAACGGCAAATGCAGGTATTTCAACCTATACGTTTACACCAACAGCTGGACAATGTGCTTCCGTTTTTCAATTACAAGTAGAAACATTTGCTACACCAATTATAAACGCTGGTGCAGATATAACAATCTGTAATGGAAATTCAGTAACATTGACTGCAACAGGTGGAATTCAATACACTTGGTCGAATTCGGTTCAAAATGGAATTCCTTTTCAAGCAGCTATCTCTTCCGAATATTCTGTTTCAGCTACTGACGCGAATGGATGCGAAGGATTTGATACCGTTTTGGTGACTGTTTTACCGAGTCCAAATGCTGCCTTTACACCAGACATTACTAGTGGCATTGCCCCATTAAGCGTTCAATTTACAAATACCAGTACAAACGCTACTTCTTATGTGTGGAATTTTGGAAACGGAAATACATTGGCAGTTTCGAATACAAACACGGTTAGTACCACCTATTTAACGGCACAATCGTATACTGTTTGGTTGGTGGCTTCCAATGGTTTTTGTACTGATTCAACTCTAACTACAATCATTGTATTACCAGCAGGGGCTCCGGAGATAGTTATACCAAATGTTTTTACGCCTAATGGAGATGTTACCAATGACGAATGGATTATTCAAACAACCAATATAGCAAGTATCGAAATTGTAATTCTTAATCGGTGGGGCAATGTGATGGCACAAATCACTGATTTAGCTACCGGTTGGAATGGTAAAACAACCAATGGTAATGACGCTACGGATGGAACCTATTTTTACAAATATTCGGCACAAGCATTAAATGGCGAGAATCTATCCGGTCATGGATTTCTGATGTTGCTGAGATAACAAAGAAAATACAAAGCGCCGAAAGAATAAATGGGAAGAGAATTCCTAAAAACATTTAATATTAAATCTTGACTTAAAAATTATTTAATTTAATCATAATCACAAGTTCAATTGCTTTTGGAATTCTTTACTAAAATTTACCTATTAAAAAATTTAACTATGCACTTAAGATCTATTTCATTCGTAATTATATGTTTAATAAGTTTTTTATCAAATTCTCAAACGCTCACTCGCGGTCCTTATCTTCAATCGCCAACAGAAAACACAATTGTGATTAAGTGGCGAACAAGTGCCAATACCAATTCCAAGGTGTTTTTCGGATCAGATAGCACGAATCTATCTCAAAGTATTGTATTGAACAACAGCACAAAAGAACATACAGTTAAATTGTCAAATTTGACACCTTCAACGTTCTATTATTATTCGGTTGGAAATAACAGCACTAGTTTTACTGCACCATCTGCGCGATATCGATTTAAGACAAATCCTATTCCTGGTTCTCAAGTACCGACTCGCGTTTGGGCAATAGGCGATTTTGGAAAAGGGAACGCAGAGCAAGTTGCCGTGAAAAATTCATATATGCAATATGACGACTCTTTGAATACAGATGTGTGGATTTGGTTAGGCGACAATGTGTATAACGATGGAACGGATCAAGAATACCAAACGAAATTATTTGAGTTAAACGGTTTCTCTGATGTTTTTAATTGGTTGCCTTTCTGGCCGAGTCCTGGAAATCATGACTACAACTCTGTTTGGGAGGAAAGCGCCTTTCTAGGAATTCCATATTCTAATATTGCTTTAGAAGATCATCAGGGCCCATATTATGATTTAGTTCATGTTCCAACAGAGGCAGAAGCGGGAGGATTTCATTCACAACTTGAATTATTTTACTCGTTTGATTATGGCGATGTGCATTTCCTCTCCCTCAATTCTGAGGTATTTGATTTTGCACAAACATCGCAGGGAATTGACCGTATGAAACAATGGATTGAACAAGATTTAATTCAAAACACAAGAACATTTACAGTTGCTTATTTTCACCAACCTCCTTATTCAAAAGGTTCACATGATAGTGATGACGCCATTGAATTGGTAATGAAAGCAATGCGCGAGCGCGTTGTTCCACTTTTGGAAAGTTACGATATTGATTTGGTTATTTGCGGACACAGCCATGTGTTTGAACGTAGCAAGTTGGTTCATGGGCATTATGGAAATTCACAATCATTTGATCCATCAACCATGTTAAAAGACGGTTCCAATGGAAATTTCAACCAAGGAAATGCCTATCACAAAGATGGGTTACCTAACACGCCAGATGGAACGGTCTACGTGGTGTGTGGTAATTCAGGAAGTAAAGAAGATGCTCCTTCACTCAATCATCCCATTATGGAATTTGTGGACGGTGGAATTGAAGCCTGCGGTTCGTTCGTTATGGATATTTACAAAAATAGATTGGATGGAAAATACCTTCACATGAATGGGACGGTGATGGATGAGTTTACCATTTTAAAATCCAATTTAACAGTTGAAATTCCAGATGTATCTGTGTGTGGACAAGAATCTGTAACGATTACACCAACTATTTCCGGTGGTTCCGATAATTTGCATTACGCTTGGAGTATTAATAACCAAACGACTTCATCTATTTCCATAACTAACCAACTACTTGGAAATCATCAAGTGGTTATAACGGATAGTTTAACGGGTCAAGTCGTTACACAATCGTTTTCTGTTCTTCAAGGAAATGACTTAACCATCACTGCTCAAAACGACACGCTTTATGCTCAAGGAAGCGCAAACAATTATCAATGGTATTTGAACGGTCAACCGATCAGTGGAGCAAATAGTGCTTTTTTTGTTCCTCAACAAGCAGGTAATTATTCAGTTTCTTCTTTTTATGGATCATGCATGTCTGAATCCATTTACGTTAATCCACAACTAGCCATTCCAGTAAATGAAGCCTCCGGTATTGTTTTGTATCCAAATCCTGCGAGTGATGAGTTAACCATTGAAGTTATTGAATCATTTATCGGTAAAACCTATCAAATTTATTCTTCTTCGGGTGAAGTAGTAAATAAAGGTAAATTGGATTCAATAAAAAACCAAATTTCCTTAACGAAATTACCAACAGGTATTTATTCCCTACAAGTACTTGGACAGAAAGAAAATCTTCGTTTTGTGAAAAAATAGTTGATTAATGTTGGGTACGGGTTAAAAAATGAACCGGGTAAACGGAAATAGCACAAATCACTGATTTAGCTAACGGTTGGGATGGAAAAACAACCAACGGAGACGTCGCAACGGACGGCACCTATTTTTACAAATACACTGCAAAAGCATTAAACGGAGAGAATCTATCCGGTCACTGGTTTCTGATGTTGCTGAGATAAGACATCTCTAGGAGTTAAATTAAAATCTATAAAAGATTAAATGATTATTAATCTAAAGATAATTTTGAATTGAATAATAATTCATGGTAAACCCCGAAATTTGCCCTAAATTAAGCGCATGCACACTACAGTAAACCAAAACAATCCATTGAACGTAACTTCCAACAATCTACTCAGCAATCAACCGAAAGAACAAGATATTTTAACCGAAAATAACGATTGCATTATCGTTTATGTTGAATCCGTTACCGTGGAAATTTCACAGTCTCCAAAAAAAACCTTATTCACCAAACCCAAAAACATGATTCAATCGATGACTCAAAGAATTATAAAAAAACAAAAAGCGACTTTGGTAACGCTAATTCTTTCCGCTGTTTTTTCACTCACCTTGCCGCTTTGTTTGGTCTTGGTGCTTGGAATGGGGAATGTTTGGGGGCAGACGTATTACAATATGTCTTCAGGAAACAAAACTTGGAATTTTGCAGATATGGCAAATTGGACTAACAATTTTGCTAGCGGAACAGATGCTGCGAACTGGAGAAGTGTTGGGATTATCGGTTCAGGTACTTCGGTTACAACAGGGACACGAACTACCAAATCTTCGGCAACTTTTGTGAGTACTTCTACTACTGGTGGATTGCAAAAAGGTACGCAAACAATGGTTTTTTTATCAACGGGATCAAGTGCAACTCCAGAAGCTGTTGCAGTCGACTTATTGTTAAATTTTTCAGGAAGAACTGCTGGAACTTTAAGTTTTGATTGGACTGCATTGGATAACAGCAGTGGAACTAGACCAACTTCGCTAAGGGTATTTTGGACTATCGATGGAACAACATTCACTGAGATTACAGGTGCACAAGTATTAGATAAAGTAAGTTCATCTACAGGCTCCATAACTTCTGTCGCTTTACCAACACAATTTAATAATTCATCTTCAGTTGTATTAAGATTTTACAATCATGCAGGCACCACCGTAACAGGATCAGGAACCCGCGATAAGATGCAGATTGATAATGTGGCAGTTACCTCAACAGCCGCTTCCACCTCCCCAACACTTACTACTCCTGTAGTTTCATCAATCACAACTACCTCCGCAACACTTGGTGCGACTGTCTCATCCGATGGTGGAGCGGCGCTTTCCTCAAGAGGTACCGTTTGGGGTACAAGTGCATCACCAACAGGAAATTTGTTAGCAGAAGGAGGAACAACCGTTGCAGCATTTACCCATTCTAGAACAAGTTTAACAGCTAACACTTTTTATTATTACAGAGGTTATGCGGTAAATTCAGTAGGTACAGGTTATTCAGCAGGTGGTACTTTTACAACTTTACCACTAGCACCAACAGTTGGCACAGGAAATAGTATAACTTCTTCTGGTTTTACAGCCAATTGGTCGCATCCCACGATGGGTTCAGCATCCTATACTTACACGGTAGAAGTTGATGATGATAATGCGTTTGGTTCAATAAATTCAACTGTTTCTTCAATCGCTTCTTCTAATACAAGTCAGGCAATTACAGGTTTAGCTGCGAGCACTACTTATTACTATCGTGTAAAAGCAGTTAATGCGCAAGGTTCATCGGATTGGTCATCTACAAGTGCGGGAGTAACAACCTCAGCTGCTATAAGTCCAACCCTCAACCCAGCAACTCTCGCCTCCGCATTGTCTTCCACCTATGGAACAGCATCAACTGGAGTTAGCTTTACAGTAAGTGGTTCAAATCTAACTAGTAATATTACAGCAACTGCTCAATCGGGTTATGAGGTTTCAACTTCTTCAGGCTCGGGTTATGGTGCTTCCGTTTCAGTTACGGCTGGAACAACAGTATTTGTTCGTTTTGCTTCCACTATTTCTTCGGGAAATAAGGATAATGCAATTGCGGTGGTTCTCTCTGGTGGAGGTACATCAAGTAGCGCCAATGTTACGACTTCTTCTTCGGGCAATACGGTTTCACAAAAAGCATTAACAGTAACGGGGCTCACTGCTCAAAATAAAGTTTATGATGGCTTAACCACTGCAACTGCATCAGGAACAGCTGCTTTATCGGGAGTTGTTAGTCCAGATGTTGTTTCTTTAACAGGAACTCCAACTTTTACGTTTTCTTCTGCCAATGTGGGGACTGGAATTTCAGTATCTACAAGCGGTTATTCGCTTATTGGTGGAGATGCAGCAAATTATACACTTACACA
>CAMAQX010000055.1 GCA_945860455.1 Lishizhenia tianjinensis | reverse complement strand
TATAGATCCTGAATTAGTGATACCAAATAAAAATCTAAGTATTTATGAAGGAGCAATTGCTCCTTGGAAGGGAGATGTAATGGGAGAATACCTCAACGAATTAATTTTCAATGCTAAAAAATTTGATTTTCCAATTCATAGACCGATTGTCCAACTAACACCTGAACAATGTGACTTATTGTGGAATGGAAATACCTATTTTACTGGATTGACTAAATTCTTCAAGTTTGTTGAAAGTCAGACATATAAAATTCAGTGTCGCGTGATGCTTTCTCGCTATAGAGGAAAAACAGACTGTCCTGATTGTCGTGGCACTCGGCTAAGAAAAGATGCGAATTATGTAAAAATTAATGGTAAATCAATTACCGATATTGTATTCATGCCATTAACAGATTGTCTACATTTTTTTAGTTCTATCGAGTTATCTACGCATGACACATCCGTTTCCAAGCGAATTTTACCTGAAATTAGTAGTAGATTAAGAGTGCTAATTGATGTTGGCTTAGGTTACTTGACGTTGAATAGAAAATCAAATACATTGTCTGGTGGTGAATCTCAACGGATAAATTTAGCCACATCTTTGGGTAGTAGCCTAGTCGGAGCAATTTATGTATTGGATGAGCCCTCCATTGGACTGCATCCAAGAGATACGGAAAAATTAATTTCAGTCCTTAGGAAACTTCGTGATGTTGGAAATACAGTCATCATTGTAGAACATGAAGAGGAGATAATGAAAGCTGCCGATCAGCTTATTGACATTGGTCCAATGGCAGGTAAATTTGGTGGTGAAGTAGTTTATCAAGGTGTTTTTACTGATTTATCGTCAGCAAATAATAGTCTGACGGCTGATTATTTAACAAAAAAAATAGTTATCCCGATTCCGATTAAACGAAGGAAATCAACTAATAAAATAACTATAAAAGGAGCACAACAGCATGATTTAAAGAATTTTGATTTAGAAATTCCACTTCACAATTTAGTTTGTATTACCGGTGTTTCAGGCAGTGGGAAATCTACGTTAATCCGGCAAATAGTTTATCCCGCGATAAAAAGGGAACTTGGACTTTCCGGGGAATCATTGGGTAAATTCACAGGTATATCAGGTGATTTAAAATTGATTAAGCACATTGAATTCGTTGACCAAAATCCAATTGGTAAATCGTCGAGGAGTAATCCGATAACTTATGTAAAAGCATTTGATGATATCCGTGAATTATTTTCTCGGCAACCGTTAGCAAAAATGCGTGGATGCAAGCCTGGATTTTTCAGTTTCAATGTGGAAGGAGGTAGATGTGAAATGTGTGAGGGTGAAGGATCTATTACGGTTAGTATGCAATTTATGGCAGATGTTCATTTACCCTGTGAAACCTGTGATGGCAAAAGATTCAAATCTGAAACATTAGAAATTCAATATAGGAATACGTCTATTTCAGACATTTTGGAAATGAGTATTGAAGAAGCATTGGCGTTTTTTAAAGATGGTTCAGATAAATTAGAAGCTAAAATTGTAGAGAAAATTCAGCCGCTTGTGGATGTTGGGCTCGGATATTTAACGGTTGGTCAATCATCAAGCACGATGAGTGGAGGTGAAGCACAACGCATCAAACTGGCTTCATTTTTAAGTAAAGGAAAAGATCAACCCTCTACCCTATTCATTTTTGATGAACCAACAACTGGATTACATTTTCATGATATTGCAAAATTATTAATCGCATTCAATGCATTAATCGACAAAGGACATAGTATCATTGTCATTGAGCACAACATGGAAGTAATCAAATGTGCTGATCGTATTATCGATTTAGGACCGGAAGGAGGTAAGAATGGAGGACACATTTTATTTAACGGAACACCAGAAGAATTCGTTAAAATGGAAGGGAATTCAACAGCAAAATACTTACGCGAAAAATTGCATTAATTAAAAAAGGTAGTGTTCCGTTTCGAGCATTTTTTTTATCTCTATATTCATTGAATCTTTAAATTCTGTCTTCACTTTTCTGTCATCAATATCTTCGCAAGATTTAAATTGATATTGGCTTCCGTTCCAAGAAAAAAGACAATTATAATGGTATAATGTATTTTTAAACCGATTACCAAATCGAATAATTAGATCATCATATTTTGTAGTTGATTTTTTACGTTCTATCAAATTACCATTAAACCCATTAACTAAAACCAGAACTCCTTTTTCTCTTTTAAATATTTTAATTTTTCTAGTTTCAGACCCTCGGACTGTAGACTTAATTAGTAGAATAAAGCTATTTTTTAGGGTGGTATTATTCTCTAATGGAAAAAAACGGAAAAACCTAGGAGAACATGCCGGCTTTAATGGATCTTTGTCATTCACGGCTGCTGAATCACATTCTTTCAACTCTTGAAGTAAATCTACTTCTTCTCCATATGTAAATTTATTCTGATTAAATTCAGTTGAAATTTTACCATATTCTACATCCTTGGATGTTGCGTTACTTGAACCTTCTTCTTCTTCCTCAGACTTATTCATTATGGAATAAGCCAATAATATCAACCCGAAAATCAAAATTACTATTCCAAAAATTCTACTTTTCATGCTTATTTAAACTTATTTCAGAAGATAAAGTTACATCAAAAAACAAGACTTGAAGCAGTTAATGCGTTTTGAAATTTGATATTATCAACCCCAGTATAAATCTTATTTTGATTACAAAATTCAACCAGTTTTTCAGTAGGCATATTCCCAGTTAAATCATCCTTTGCCATAGGACAACCGCCAAAACCTCTAATTGCACCATCAAATCTCCTACAACCAGCGGAGAAAGCTGCTTCTATTACACTCATTGCATTTTCTGGACGAACGTGCATATGGGCGCCAAATTCTATTTTCGGTAAATTAGGAATAAGTGTTTGAAATAAAAACTCAATATCTGAAATCTTTGCAGAACCAATTGTATCTGATAATGCTAAAATTTGGATATCAAACAATTTGTACAACCTTTCTGCCCAGTTCAAAACCAAATCAGGACTCCATTTTTCTCCATATGGATTTCCAAAACCCATAGAGATATAAAGCACCAATTTTTTATTTGATTGAATTACTTTTGTTTGAATGGCTTCAACCCGTTTCAATGTTTCCTCAATACTAGAATTTGTATTCCTTTTTTGAAACTCTTCCGAAATCGAAAATGGAAAGCCCAAATAATTAATTTCATCAAAGGCACACGCTTCGTTTGCTCCTCGCTCATTTGCTACAATTGCCAATAATTTGGTGTTTGAATTCAGATTCAATTTGGATAGAACCTCAGCAGTATCTCTCATTTGAGGAATCGCATTCGGTGAAACAAAACTCCCAAAATCTATCGTATCGAACCCACAATCAATTAACTGATTGATGTAGTTTATTTTATGCTGTGTAGGAATAAACTCATGAATTCCTTGCATTGCGTCTCTTGGA
Organism: Lishizhenia tianjinensis; assembly: GCA_945860455.1. Taxonomy (GTDB): domain Bacteria; phylum Bacteroidota; class Bacteroidia; order Flavobacteriales_D; family Crocinitomicaceae; genus UBA952. Next base: position 9,022 of record CAMAQX010000055.1, on the reverse strand, counting down.
CATTCAGTAATTTTTATTTTATTTTCAAGCATTCCGTTTAATTATGGCTTGATTAATTTCTTTGATTAAACTTGGTCCTTCGTATATAAATCCAGTATAAAGTTGTACTAACGAAGCTCCTGCTTCAAGTTTATCAATAGCATCTTTTGCACTGTGAATTCCGCCAACTCCAATTATAGGAATTCGACCTTCTGATTTTGTATGGATATAGTTAATAACCTCTGTTGATCTTGATTTTAATGGTTTTCCTGATAATCCTCCTGCCCCAATCTTTTGCAGTTCGTCATTAGTTGTGATCAGACCAGAACGATCTATTGTTGTATTGGTAGCCACAATTCCTGCTAATTTACACGTTTCTACTACCTCAATCACATCATCCAATTGTTGATTTGTTAAGTCTGGTGCAATTTTCAATAAAATCGGTTTTGGATTTTCTTTTAATTGATTTTCATCTTGTAATCGCATCAACAGTTTAGTCAATGGACCTTTTTCTTGTAATTCTCTTAAATTCGGTGTATTTGGTGATGAAACGTTGACAACAAAATAATCAACATACGGGTATAATGAATTAAAACAAATTATGTAGTCCAAAACGGCATACTCATTTGATGTAACCTTGTTTTTACCAATATTACCGCCAATAACTATATCTGTGTTTCGTTTTTTTAGGTTTTTCAAGACTTCTTCTACTCCTCCATTATTGAAACCCATGCGATTAATAATGGCATCATCAGATTTTAATCGAAACAAACGTGGTTTTGGGTTTCCATCTTGAGCAATGGGAGTAACGGTTCCTATCTCAATAAATCCAAAACCCAAGTGTGAGAAGTCATTATAAAAAGACGCATTCTTATCAAAACCAGCGGCTAAACCAACTGGATTCTTAAAGGTAACATCAAAAACTTTCGTTTCTAAGTTAACATTATTAACAACAAATAGATGATGAAGTAATTTTTTAAGCCAAGGAATTTTCAGTGAAAAATGTAATAAATCGGCGGCTAAGTAGTGTGCACGCTCAGGGGAAAAAAAGAAAAAGAAAAATCGAATTATTCTATACAATGATCAACCAATTCTAAACTTTGTATCTACCTCTTGGTTTAATTCCATTTCTAGAACGTTGACGACCGTAATCCTTGAATGTTAAATTTCTTGTAACAATTAAATTCAAGTGATAATAAGCATCTTTTTGTTTCGAATTACCACGTTGATATCCAGGAGCAAAACCAGGATTTCCTATTGCTGGATTTGAAAAATAAATTGCAGCTTCAGTAGAAAATGAAGCCGGATCAGCATAAACAGTACTAACATCATCCATGTAATCTGAAAAAGTTTTCACATAAGCAATTTCGGCACCTACGCGCCACACACGGCCTACGCCCACTCTAAAACCTACGCCCATTGGTAAAGTCATTGTAAGCGGGCTATATGCTTTTGCTTGTCCTTCAGTTTTCATTGGACGCAAATTCATCCAAGTACCATCTTTAAATTGCGCTTGCGGATTAAAATAGCACAAACCTAAACCTCCAAAAACATAATATTGCTCGTTTCTATTCTTGTTGTGTTTTTTACCAGGTAAATTAAAACGAGAACCAAAACGCTCAGTTGCAAAGAAAATAAATTCTAATCGTTGTTGAATTTCTATATTCAACGATCGAAAATGTAAGTCTCGTGAATTACGAATAGGCTCTTGGCTATATTTGTCATCCCCTTTCAAGTTAAAAATACACAAACTTGTTGTAGTCGCAAAATACGGATGGAAACGTTGTCTATAACCCAACCAACCAGCATAACCTGTAGATGGCCAGTCAATGTCTTTCACACTATAATTCTTGCCTATGGTGTAAGAACCACCCAAATCACCATTAAATTGAGTGGCTCCAAAACCAATTTGCAATTCTTTTTTATTTAAAGACCAATTGCTTTGAGAATTGAAATTAGTATGCTGAGCCATCGAAATCGATGCCGAAACAGACATGAAAATGATCGAAAAAATACATATTTTAATCTTCATAAGTATTCAATTAAGTTGAAACGTGACGAAGTTAAAATAAATAAGCTAAAAAAACTAAGGAAATGGTAAAAAAAACATCAAATCAAACTGTTAGAAAAAATAATAATCACTTATTTCACAAAAAAAACAAAAACAATGAGGCAAAGCCTACAATTCCATAAAACCAAGGGTTTACTAAAATTGCAGGCTTTAACCTATAAAAATCTTTGAGTACTTTGTTAAAATTTTGTTTTGAGTTGATTTCCGTTTTTGATGGAACGTGGCCATTTACAATAATTTTAATCTTTTGCATATCACTCGATTTTAGTAAAAATTTGTTTCAGTTTATTCAAGGCTCTAAAAGTTTTAACCTTCGCGTTATTTTCAGTCATATCAGTTAATTCACCTATTTCTCGAAAAGATCTTTTTTCAAAAAAACGCATTTCAATCAACTCCAAATGGTTTGCTTTAAGACGCGTTAATGCTTCTAAAAGTTTCTTTCTGTTAATTTCTGAATCGTCTTCTAGAAATTCATCCATCATATGACCAATAACAACTTTGTCTAATCGAACAGTTCTTTCTCCTTTTTTATCGCGAAAAGATTGATTAAGCTCACTTTTAGCAATACGAAACAACCAAGAAGAAAAAGGCAATCCTCTAAACTCATAACGATGTAAATTTGAAAGTGCTTTAACAAAAACCATTGAAGTGATATCATGAACAGTTTCGATATCATCCATTCGTTTGTAAATGTATCTAAAAATCGGTTCGTAGTACTTCCGATACAATGGTCCAAATTTCTCGGGATTTTGCTTTGCTTTTTCGATCTGAATTCTCTCTTCTTCCAGAAGAAAGTTATTCATGTGATAACTTGGGTTTAACATAATTAAGGTTTTTTTGGTTTGGTACCCCCAGCTTGCAGACCGGTGATAGATTAGGTAACGCGAAAGCATAGAATAAATAACACTTATTATTAAAAAAAAATTAAATTTGTTTGCAATGCTTAATTTTAAAAGGTTATAGGATTCAAACTAATTTCACAAAAGGCCTAAAATGAAGACTGTCGAGCAGTTTTTCACATCCATTGATCCTGTTTTAGCAGCGTTAATAGCCACTACTTTCACTTGGTTAATAACGGCATGTGGGGCTGCACTTGTTTTTTTCTTTAAAACCATACATCGAGGAATACTTGATGCCATGCTTGGTTTCACCGGAGGAATAATGGTTGCAGCTAGTTTTTGGTCCCTTCTAAATCCAGCCATAGAGTTATCTGAAAAACAATTCCCAAGCATGCCCTGGATGCCTGCGGCTGTTGGGTTTCTTACTGGAGCATTATTTCTGTTTTTTCTTGATAAGAAACTTCCACATTTACACCTAAATTTCAAGGAAGACGAAACAGAAGGTGTTAAAACCCAATTGCAAAAAACAACATTATTAGTTCTAGCAATCACCCTTCATAATATTCCCGAAGGGCTAGCTATTGGGGTTTTATTTGGAGCAGCCGCACAAGGTATTGATGGAGCGACATTTTCAGCGGCAATCGCATTAACGATCGGCATTGGAATTCAAAACTTTCCGGAAGGATTTGCTGTTGCTATGCCATTAAGAAGAGCTGGAGCTACCAGATTTAAGAGTTTTTGGTATGGTCAATTATCGGCTATTGTTGAGCCCGTCGCTGGCGTAATTGGCGCACTAGCCGTAGTTTATATTCAACCCATTCTACCATTTGCACTAGCATTTGCTGCTGGAGCAATGATTTTTGTTGTTGTTGAGGAGGTTATTCCCGAAACGCAGCGCGATAAATACACCGACCTTGCTGTATTAGGGTTTATCGGTGGGTTTGTGGTAATGATGATTCTTGATGTCGCTTTAGGTTAGCTTATTTTGTTGTGTTTTGCAACATTGGGACGAATCTAAACGTTCCAAATTCTTCAATCGATATTTCATTTTCAGAAACTTTTGTCACTCGTTGCATCAATTGACTTTCCCCTTCCCCAACTGGAACAACCATTTTTCCTCCAATTTTCATTTGTTGAATCAACATTTTTGGAATTTCTGGCGCCCCACATGTAATTAACACTTTATCAAATGGTTGATACATATCGAGTCCCTTGTAACCATCGCCATAAAATTGTTTGGGGTGAAAACCAAATTGATTAATAATTTCTTTGGAACTTAAATACAGTTCTTTTTGCCTTTCCACTGTGAAAACACGCAATCCAAGCTCACACAAAATACAAGTTTGAAATCCTGAACCTGTACCAATTTCCAATACTTTTTCACCTTTTTCGAGTTCCAATAATTGTGTTTGAAACGCAACTGTGTAGGGATGCGAAATTGTTTGACCAGCTCCAATTTGAAAAGCTATGTTTGTATATGCTTTTTCTAAAAATGCAAGATCTAAAAAGAAATGGCGGGGAATAGCGTTAAATGCTGCCAAAACACGTTCATCAATGATACCCATTTGACGTAATTCATCAATCAACTTCTTCCGTAATCCTTTGTGTCTATGATTATCTTGCATCCTACAAAAATACACACTCTAAGCTAGATTATAAAAGCGAATTATAAACAGTTTAATGTTGAAATTCTTTACAACTTTTATCCGCTAAATTATTTATTACTAAAGAGAGTGAGCAGTAGTGTTCTTAAGTCAAATTTTAATTTTATTCTAAAATCATTGGTACTTCCATTAACAATACCTGGGAAGATGTTATTGCGGAATAATTTAATTCTTCAGTATCCCAAACACCTAAGGCATCCTTTTCCGATAATTCTATGTCATCTATTCGAATGGTTCCATTCAGCACGAAAGAATATATACCATTGCCTGCTTTTTTCAATGTATAATTCAATTCTTTTCCAGGTTCAATTTGAGCAATATGAAACCATGCATCTTGATGAATCCACACACCGGCATCATTGGGATCCGGGGATAGAATTTGTTGAAATTGGCCCAATCTTTCTTCTTTTCGCAAGGTAAGTTGGTCATACCTTGGTTCTACATTTCTTTTATTCGGGAAAAGCCAGATTTGCAAAAATTTTACCGGATTGTTTTTGCTATTATTATATTCAGAATGTTGAATTCCTGTTCCAGCACTCATCACTTGAATATCTCCATTCTTGATTATTGTGCTGTTGCCCATACTATCTTTATGTTCTAAATCTCCTTCCAATGGTATGCTAATGATTTCCATATTATCATGCGGATGAGTGCCAAATCCCATTCCGGGAGCAACTAAATCATCATTCAAAACACGCAAAACCCCAAAATGCATTCTTTCCGGATTATAATAATTTGCAAAACTGAATGTATGCTTGCTTTTTAGCCATCCATGATCCGCACTTCCCCGCGAGTTTGACTTGTACAAAATTTTATTTTCCATAATTTTTGAAACCTCCGGTGGTAAGTGATTAAAGCCAAGAATTTTCAAGTTATCGAGTTCAGAAATATTATTTTCTATCAACTTCGCAGCGACTCCACTTGTGGCCAAAATTGCAGTTCCTAATAACCCTTTCTTTAAAAACTCTTTTCTATCCATATTACTTAATCTCGTAAAAGTTTAAAAATATTTCTTCTCAAAATCATTAACCTAGGTCAAGAAAATGATTTTCATAACTTGATTCTAAGTAAACTTTTTCTAACGCTCTAAATTAATTAAATATTCAACTTTGGTGCATTCATGATTCTTGAAATTTAACGAGTTTATTTGATAATCAGAAAGTAGACACAAAATCTAATCCTATATTTGTAAAAAAGAGCGAATGATACTAAAAACAATCTTAGAAAACGGAGTTCTAACAGTTGCATTTAATCGGCCCGAAGTCTTCAATTCTTTCAACAAAGAAATGGCCATCAGTTTGCAAAACATTTTAAATGACGCTGAAAGCAACGAATTAATCAGAGCCATTGTTCTCACAGGTGAAGGAAAAGCTTTTTGTGCAGGACAAGATTTGGCGGAGGCTACCGATCCCAATGGGCCTGAATTACAAACGATAGTTAGAGATCATTATAATCCAATTATTCTAAAATTACGATCCATTGAAAAACCAATTGTTGCTGCTGTAAATGGCGTTGCTGCAGGTGCAGGCGCAAACATTGCCTTGGCATGTGATCTTGTGATTGCTAAAGAAAGTGCTTCATTTATCCAAGCTTTCAGTAAAATTGGATTAATTCCAGATTCAGGTGGAACTTTTATCTTACCGCGAATTATTGGCATGCAAAAAGCCCTAGCTCTTATGATAACAGGAGAGAAAGTTAGTGCAAATCAAGCCATGGCGATGAATATGATTTATAAATCAATTTCAGATGACCTTTTTGAAGATGAAGTAAAAAAATTAGCAATTGGCCTCGCTCAAATGCCAACAAAAGGAATTGGACTTACAAAGCGAGCGTTAAATCAAAGTTGGGATAACACATTGCAAGAACAATTGAATTTAGAAGAGCTTTTACAAACAGAAGCTGGAAAAACGGAAGATTTCAAAGAGGGAGTATCCGCTTTTCTTGAAAAAAGGAAACCATTTTTTAACGGTAAATAATAAATATGAAAATAGGTGTAATTGGATCTGGAACAATGGGAAGCGGAATCGCTCAAGTGGCTGCACAGAATGGTCATTTGGTTTATCTAATTGACACCTCCCAACAAGCATTGAGCAAAGCAAAAACCAACCTTTCGCAGACTTTAAATCGGTTAGTTGATAAAGAAAAAATAACGTCAGAACAAGCTATTCAGATTGGCTCATCCATACAATATTCTACAGATTTGAACGATTTATCTCCTTGCGGTTTAGTGATTGAGGCAATTGTAGAAAATTTATCCATCAAACATGAATTATTAAAAAAACTGGAAACGGTTGTTAGTATTGACTGTGTTTTAGCGAGTAATACTTCGTCTCTTTCGATTGCTTCATTGGGATCCATTCTTAACAATTCTAATCGAATCATTGGAATCCATTTTTTCAATCCCGCACCAATAATGCCACTTGTTGAAATTATTCCAGCTGTTCAAACAAGTGAGTTAGTTATTGAATCAATTACTGAAATTATTCAAAAATGGGGCAAGACCGGAGTGATTTGTAAAGACACTCCCGGATTTATTGTTAATAGAGTCGCAAGGCCATTTTACGGAGAAGCATTAAGAATCTATGAAGAAGGAATAGCCGATTTTGCTACTATAGATTGGGCAATGACTCATTTTGGTGGATTTAAAATGGGTCCTTTTACGTTAATGGATTATATTGGCAATGACGTAAATTATTCCGTCACAGAATCGGTTTTCGAATCCTTTTATTTCGATCCACGTTTTAAACCAAGTTTCACTCAGAAAAGGCACAAGGAAGCTGGTTATTTTGGACGGAAATCTGGTAGGGGTTATTACGACTATACTGAAGGTGTAGAATTGCCTATGCCGAATGAAAATGAGGAAATTGGAATACTTATTTTTAATCGAATTCTAGCCATGTTAATCAATGAAGCTATCGACGCCGTATTGATGCAAGTTGGTACAACTGAAGCAATTGATTTAGCAATGACCAAAGGCGTAAATTATCCAAAAGGCTTGTTAAAATGGGCTGATGAAATTGGATTGCCGAAAGTACTAGAGCAACTGGAAGAGTTATTCTCAACTTATGGAGAAGATAGATATCGACCAAATGCTTTGTTAAGAAAAATGGTCAAGGAGCAGAAGAGCTTTTATTAAATAATTGTATTCTTTAAAGGAATCTGCCCAAGTTTTTTAAAGTATTTGGTGTTCATGGATTCCTCTAAAATCATTAAATGTTCAATTCGATGGCAATCCGTACCCACAAAATCTATCGCTTGAGCATCGATTAAGGCTTCCGCTTGTTTTTTAATTGCAGGACCATAATTTCCAGACAACGAGTTCAAATTTAATTGGATATTTATTCCTATTTCTCGCCATTCAATTGCTTGATCTATATTCCCCAAATAATACATATACCGTTCAAAATGAGCCACAACAACACGATAACCCATGGTTTTTAAATCAAAAAAAACTTTATCGACATATTGTGGAGCAGTATGAAATCCAAATTCAATAAGCAAATAATTATCGCCAAACGTTAGTAATTCCTTATTTTTGATTAGAGGCAATAGTGTTTCATCAAAATAATATTCGGCGGCCGCTTCCAAATGAATTTTCATCCCCAATCGCTGCATTTCATTTCGAACTTTCTCCAGGCCATTTAATATAATTTCAGGCGTATTTGGATATGAATCAGACATGATATGGGGTGTTGTAATCACTTTTGAATAGCCTAAACTCTCAAACTTTGCCAACATAGCTATCGTTTCATCCATAGATTGAGAGCCATCGTCGATTCCAGGAATGAGATGACTATGCATGTCAGTCTTTATTCTAGCTAAATCAAAGTCAGGTAGTTCTTCCTCTTTTTTTCCAAACAATCGGTTTAAAAACCCCATTCGCTTAACGATTTAAATACATTTGATCATAATATTCTTGGTACGATCCACTCGTTACTTTTTCAACCCAATCTTGATTTTCTAAATACCAATCCACCGTTTTTGATAATCCTTCTTCAAATAGAATGGAAGGTTTCCACCCTAATTCTTTTTCAAGTTTAGAAGCGTCAATGGCATAGCGTTTATCGTGTCCTGCTCGATCAGTTACATAAGTAATTAACTTTTCAGACTCACCTATTTCACGACCTAATTTTTCATCCATCAAATTGCATAGGAATTTAACGAGTTCAATATTCGTCCATTCGTTTAATCCACCAACATTGTAAGATTCGCCTACTCTACCCCTGTGAAAAATTGCATCGATCGCGCTAGCATGATCTTCTACCCATAACCAATCCCGAATATTATCGCCCTTGCCATAAACTGGAAGAGGTTTATTATGTTGAATATTATGAATCATTAAAGGAATTAACTTTTCAGGAAAGTGATGACTACCGTAATTATTAGAGCAATTTGACATTTTCACTGGAAGACCATAGGTATGGAAAAAGGCTCTGACAAAATGATCAGAAGAAGCTTTTGAAGCAGAA
>CAMAQX010000054.1 GCA_945860455.1 Lishizhenia tianjinensis | reverse complement strand
AGCCAGCCTTTAGTGTTGTTAAAATTGCAAAAAACCCTGCAACCAATGCAATAACGGTAATGTGGAATGATAATCGGTACGATGAATTAGAAATTGTTATGGAAAGTGGCGAACCTTTCATGCCTTCCTCTCCTGTTTTTGATGCCCATCAAATTAGTTTAAACGAACTGAAAGATGGTTATTATTACATAAAGTTCAAATCTCAAGGACAACTTCTCGAAACGAAAGTAGTTCATATTCAAAATAATATGGTCATTGCTAAAAATTAATAAATCAATATAACAATTATGAAAACACCACCAATAAATCACCAATCAATTAGACCTTGGTAATTGAATAACATCAACAAAATCAATATTTGTAAGTTAATAGCCCTCTTTATGAGGGCTTTTTCGGTAATTTTGCACCCATGGCTTCAAAAAGTAAAGTGAATATTTCTATTTTTTATCGTTTGGTTTCTTACACGAAGCCTTATCGTAGGTTTTTTCTAATTTCTATTTTCTGTACAGTCTTACTTTCTATTCTTGGGCCACTTCGTCCGGCATTGATCGGAAACATGGTTGACACCTATATTATAAAATCTCAAAACAAAGAAGCTTTAGTTAATTGGATATTATTGATTTTAGGATTACTGTTTTTGGAAGGTGTTTTTCAATTAATTGGTAGTTATTTTTCTAATTTGTTAGCTCAATCGGTAATTCATGATATTCGCAAGAAGTTGTTTCAACATATTTTGTCCTTTCGAATGAAGTATTTTGACCAAACTCCTGTGGGGGCATTGGTTACCCGAGTAGTTTCGGATTTAGAGGCGGTCACAGAGGTTTTTTCTTCAGGATTAATGGAAATTGCTGGTGATTTGATTTCACTTTTGTTCGTTCTAACTTTAATGTTTACAACCAATTGGGAATTATCCTTAATGACGTTAATTCCTATTCCTATTTTAATTTTTGCAACACGTATTTTTGCTAAAGCCATGCGCAACTCTTTTCAATTGGAGCGTCAACAAGTTACTCGTCTCAATACGTTTGTGCAGGAGCGACTAACTGGAATGTCTTTAGTACAATTATTCAACAGACAATCAAAGGAATTCGAACAATTTCAAGAAATAAATAAAGGGCATCGTCAAGCGCATATTAACGCGGTTTGGGCCAATTCAATTTTCTTTCCGGTTGTAGAAATTTTAAGTTCCCTATCTATTGCTTTTTTGTTGGTTTGGGGAGCTTTGCAAATTGCTGGTAAAAGTGCAAGTGAAATAAAAGAAATGTATGGGCAAATCATTGCGTTTACCCTTTGGATTAATCAACTATACAGGCCTATTCGACAATTGGCGGACAAATTCAATGTCCTGCAAAGAGGAACAGTTCGTGCAGAACGTATTTTTGAAATTATGGATTTAGATGAACATATACAATCTGAAGGTAAAAACGTACAAGTTGATTTTAATCAACCTATTTTATTTAAAAATGTTAGTTTTTACTACAAAGAAAATGAATATGTGTTGCGGAATATTGAACTTGATATTCAACCGAGTCAAATGGTTGCTTTTGTAGGTGCTACAGGCGCTGGGAAATCAACTATCGTGAATTTACTTGGACGATTTTATGAGTATCAAGAAGGTGAAATTTTTATAGGAGACACCAATATAAAGGAGATTGAATTGGGATTTTTGAGAAAGAACATTGCGATTGTATTGCAAGATGTCTTTCTTTTTTCAGATTCTATTCACAACAACATCACTTTAGGGAACCCCACAATCGATAGAAATCAAGTTGTTTTAGCCGCAAAAGCTGTTGGTGCGCATGAGTTCATTGAAAAATTACCTGATGGGTATGATTATGTAATTGGTGAGCGAGGAGGAGTACTTTCTGTTGGCCAGCGCCAATTGATTGCATTTATTCGGGCCTATATTTATAATCCACATATTTTGATTTTGGATGAGGCTACGTCTAGTGTTGATAATGAATCAGAAGAATTGATACAAAAAGCAACAGAACGATTAACAGAAGGAAGAACATCAATTGTAATTGCTCACCGTTTATCCACGATTCAAAAGGCAGATAAAATTGTAGTACTAGAGAAAGGGAAGATAGTAGAAGTCGGAACTCACGTCAGTTTATTAATACAAGATGGATACTACAGAAAATTGTATGAAATGCAATTTGTTGATATAAAATAAGTGTATGAAAGGACTAAAAATCGGAGGAGTTCCAGAACATTTTAATTTACCTTGGCGATTGGCAATTGAAGAGGGGAAATTCAATGAAATGGGACTTGAATTGCATTGGAGTGATATGACAGGTGGAACTGGTCAAATGATCAAAGGATTGGATATTGGCTCGTTGGACATTGCTGTTTTATTAACAGAAGGAATTACCAAGGCGATATTGGATGGATTACCTGCAAAAATTATTCAAATATATGTGAATTCACCATTGAGATGGGGCGTTCATGTACCAATTGATTCTCCGGTTGAATCGCTGGTTGATCTTCAAAATAAAACATTTGCAATATCTCGTTATGGCTCAGGCTCGCATTTGATGGCGCTCATTCATGCAAAACAAGCGGGTTGGAATCCTGCAAATCTTCAATTTAATGTTGTTGGAGATATTTATGGTGGATTATGGGCATTAGCCAATCACGAAGCAGATGCATTTTTATGGGAAAAATTTACAACTCATCCCTATGTTGAACAAGGAAAATGCAAGTGTATTGGTGAGGTTGTAACACCGTGGCCTAGTTTTGTGATAGCTGTTAGAGATGAAGTAATGGAAAAACACTCCGAACTTATTCATCAAATGTGTCAAGTCGTGGGTGAAAGGGCAAAACAGTTAAAAACAGATAAGGAGGCTGCTAATACTCTTTCTTGGCGCTATCACCTTGAAAAAAATCAAGTTCAATCTTGGTTGAATGAGACTGAATGGAATTACAACATGGAGTTAAATAAACCGCTATTTAATGGGGTGATTTCCATGTTACGCGAGTTGGATTTAGTAAGTGAGGAGTCATCCAAAAAAGCATTTCAAATCCTTTTTGAAAAAGAAGTCTAATTCTTTTTTACCTTTTTTTGAGACGAAATCTTATAACGTAAGCTGATCACAAATTCATTAGTTTCTAGTATCGTTTTTGTCGGAAATAGAAATTCGTACCCAACTTGCAAATGAAACTTACTTAGTTTAATCCCAATCATGGGTGAAAACCCAACTTTTGAAACAGTAAAATTTGTCCGATAATTAATAGCACCCCCATAAGTAATACCCAAAAAACCCAATTTTTTCCATCCTCCAATGTCTGTCCCAATTATTCCATTCTTTAGGTTTAAATTCAACCCGCCATATAGTGCTGTAGTTTGAGACCCAAGAAACTTTAAGTCTTTCCATTGGCGTTCAAAACCACATTCTACGTTGAAATATCTTCCTTTTTGAATTCCTATGTAAGGTCCAGTTCTGATTACATCATAGGAGGGAAAATGCCATTTCTTTTTTTGAGACCACGCACCTGTACTTATACAAACAACAACAAATATAAAAAATACACTTTTCATTAGGAATCTTTTTGCGTTGCTTTTCCCATTGAACAACCATCACATTCCTGTTTGGCAAACAATTTTTTAAATATGCGAAGACCTAGAAATATTCCAGCTAAACAAAAAATAATTAGAACGAGAGTAGATTGAATCATGATAGAATTGAAAAAGTGAAAAACGCGCCTAAATAAGCAAAAATCCCCATAAAAACAAGTTGAAAAATGGGCCATTTCCAAGACCCTGTTTCTCGTTTTACCACGGCTAAAGTGGACATACATTGCATAGCAAAAACATAAAAAACCATCAATGAACAACCGGTAGCTAGTGTGTAAGTTTTATTTCCATCTTTGCGAACATCTCTCCGCAATCGATCAATTAATAACTGATTTTCATTATCATCATCCTGCACAGCATAAATCGTAGCAAGTGAACCAACAAAAACCTCTCTGGCAGCAAAAGAAGTTAACAAAGAAACTCCTATTTTCCAATCGTAGCCAATAGGCTCAATAAGTGGTTCTATCGTTTTCCCCAAAATACCCATGTATGAATGTTCTAATCCTGCAGATGCTACAAATTGAGCTTGTTCATCTTTTGTAAGTTGTTTTTCAACAGCTTCCTTTTTTGCTATTTGTTCGGCAATGGATATCGAGTCTCCCGGACCAAAAGAAGCAAACACCCACAACAAAATTGAGATGGCCAGTATCACTTTTCCAGCATCCCAAACAAATACACGCACCTTTTCAAATACGGTAATTAGAACGTTTTGAATACGTGGTTTTTTGAAAGTAGGTAATTCTAACAATAAAAATCCGGATCCCTTTCGTTTGATAAAACCCCTCAATAAAATGGCGACAAGTAATGCGGAAAATAAGCCGAGAGCGTATAGCCCAAAAAGTACCAATCCGCGCAAATTCAATATTCCACCAATCGATTCATTGGGAATTACAAGCGCAATTAATAAGGTGTAAACTGGTATTCGTGCACTGCAACTCATAAGTGGTGCGACTAAAATAGTAATCAACCGTTCTCGCCAATCAGAAATCGTTCGGGCAGACATAATTCCGGGTATTGCACAAGCTACACTTGACATTAAAGGAATAACACTTTTACCATTTAACCCAAATGGCCTCATCAATCGATCCATTATAAATACTACCCGGGATAAATAGCCCGTTTCTTCTAAAATGGAAATAAAGAAAAATAGTAAGGCGATTTGAGGAATAAAATTAACAACTCCACCCAGACCAGGTAAAATCCCTTGACTGAGTAAATCAGTGAAAACTCCTTGCGGAAGATTCTCTTGAGTTAAATCAGATAAGGTAGAAAAAAACAGATCAATAGCATTCATTGGGTAGGTTGCAAATGCAAAGATAAACTGGAAAACAACCAATAGAATTGCAGCGAAAATCAAATAACCCCAAAACCAATGAACCAAGATTTTATCAAAAAAATGGCGTTGAGGTTCCTGTTGAGGAGATAGAACTTGAATTTGAGGTAAAATGGAATCAATCCAAGCCGCTCTTTTTTTTGTTTCTTCAATTTGCTCCTGTGAATTTTCAATTGGAGCTGGTTTGTATTTAGATATTTGAATTGTTGAAGGAAAATCAAAGTTCGAAATAGCATCAATTAATCGATTTTTTCCTAGTCCAACGCGGGCATTCGTAGAAACTACTTGTGTTCCGGGGAAAATTGAAGCAAGCGCATCCATGTCAATGTCAATGCCTCTTTGTCGTGCAATATCACCCATATTAACTACTAATATCAAGGGTATCTGAAGATCATATAATTGACTACATAGTAATAGATTACGCTTGAGTTGGGATGAATCAAGAACAACCAATGCGAGCTCCGGAAAATCAGTGTGAGTTCGATCAGTCAAAACGGAATAAACAACCTCTTCGTCCTCCGTTCGTGGATAAATGCTATACGTGCCAGGGAAATCAATAATCTGATGATCGGTTTGACCAATTTTGAAATTCCCAACCTTTTTATCTACTGTAACTCCGGCAAAATTCCCAACCTGTTGACGCAAACCTGTCAACATATTAAATACGGAACTTTTTCCAGTATTTGGATTACCAAATAGAGCAATTTTCACCTAATATTCAAAAATTAATTACCATTAATATCGCATTAAGACAAAAGTAATACAATTCAATTAGCGCATGGAATCAATACAAGGTATTATCGAATTAATTTGTTGAATTGTCACAAAAAAATCGTGGTTTTATGGAAAATTATTTTCACGAGTAAAAATTCCTTACAGATTTTATGCTAACTTTAAAGTCCCATTATAATTTTCCATGTACCTAATTTTTGACACCGAAACCACCGGTTTACCAAGGAGTTTTACCGCTCCAATTACAGACACTGCAAATTGGCCACGAGTTGTTCAAATCGCTTGGCAGTTACATGATGAAATGGGTAATTTGGTGGATCAACGTGATTTTTTAATCCGTCCCGATGGGTTTAATATTCCCTACGATGCCGAAAAAATTCATGGTATTTCAACTGATTTAGCAAGTCTTTACGGGGATTCTTTATCAGATGTCTTAACTATTTTTCAGACGGAATTAGCAAAGGCACGATTCGTAGTTGGACAAAATCTAAATTTTGATCTCAATGTTCTCGGTTGTGAGTTTGTAAGGCTTGGTCTAGATTCTCCCCTAACAAAATATCCTGTTTTAGATACTTGTACAGAAAAAACAGCTGAGCTGTGTAAGCTTTCAGGTGGTAGATTTGGAAAGTTTAAGCTTCCTACATTAACCGAGTTAAATAGTTTTTTATTTCAAACGCCATTCAATGAAGCGCACAATGCTACAGCTGATGTTGAAGCAACCACCCGATGTTTTTTCGAATTAGTTAGAAAAGAACATTTTTCAGTTGAGGACTTGCGCCAAGCACCTGATTACTTGCTTAACTTCCAGAATGCTAATCCAACAGTAATTCAACCGCTTGGATTGAAGCACATGAATTTGAAAGCGGAAGCAGATAAATTGCGTGAACAAGCCGAAAAAAAGAAGGACCTTTCCAATGAACCAAGTTCACGTGTTGACCTAAGTGATGTTAGTTTTGCTCATTTACACATCCATTCTCAATATTCGATTTTACAGTCAACTATAGATATTCAACGGTTGGTTGAAAAGGCGGCTGAGTTAAATATGCCTGCAATTGCCTTAACGGATTCAGGAAATATGATGGCTGCCTTTCATTTTGAAAAAGCCATTTCTGCGTACAATAAAAAACTAAAAGAAAAACGACTTGCTGCAGAAGAAAACGGTGAGCATTTTGATAAACCAGATATCTTACCAATCATTGGTTGTGAGTTTAATGTTTGTCGAAATTTACATGAAAAGAGTTCTAATGATAAGGGGTATTATCAAATTGTCCTATTAGCTAAAAACAAAAGAGGGTATCAAAATTTGATTAAACTGGCCTCAATCGCATACACTAAAGGAATGTACTATGTTCCTCGAATAGATAAAAATGTGATTGAGCAATATAAGGATGACTTGATAGTCCTTTCAGGGAACCTATTCGGTGAAATACCAAGTCTAATTTTAAATGTTGGAGAGAAACAAGCTGAAGAATCATTGCTTTGGTGGAAGGAAAAATTTGGATCTGACTTTTACCTTGAGATCATGCGCCATTCTTTGGAAGTGGAAAATAGAGTCAATGAAACGCTAATTTCATTTTCTAAAAAACACAAGGTCCAATTAGTAGCCACTAATAATGTTTATTATTTGAACAAAGATGATGCGGAGTCACATGATGTTTTGCTTTGCGTGAAGGAAGGAGAACTTGTTTCAACCCCCAAAGGTCGTGGTCGTGGTTTCCGTTATGGACTAGATAATAACGAATATTATTTTAAGACCTCTGAGGAAATGAAAGCGCTTTTTGCTGATTTACCTGAGGCCATTTTGTCTGTGCCAGAAATTATGGCAAAATGTGAACCTTACACCCTTGCACGTGAAGTTTTGCTCCCTGCATTTGATATTCCAACAGAGTTCACTGATTCGTTAGATGAAACAGATGGTGGTAAAAGAGGTGAAAATAATTTCTTAAGGCACTTAACTTATTTGGGTGCTGAAAAAAGATACTCAGAAGTTACTCCTGAGATTAAAGAAAGAATAGATTTTGAGCTAAAAACCATTGAAAACACGGGGTATCCGGGTTATTTCTTAATTGTTCAAGATTTTTGTCATGCTGCGCGTGAAATGGATGTTTCAGTGGGGCCTGGTCGTGGTTCTGCTGCAGGTTCCGTTGTGGCATATTGTACAGGAATCACCAATGTTGACCCCATAAAATACGACCTACTCTTTGAGCGTTTTCTAAATCCAGATCGTGTTTCCATGCCCGATATTGATATTGATTTTGATGATGAAGGAAGGAGTAAAGTAATCGAATATGTAATAAATAAATACGGCTCAAATCAGGTTGCGCAAATTATTACATATGGTACAATGGCGGCAAAGTCTGCTATTCGAGATGCTTCTCGTGTGATGAATTTACCGTTGCCAGATGCAGATCGATTGGCAAAATTAGTTCCTGATATTTCATTGAAGAAACTTTTCTCTTTTTCTGATATTGAGTTTGCGGATAAATTTAAATTAAGTCAAGAAGACCTACAATCAGCCAAAGAGTTGCGAAAAATTGCTGAAGGAAATGATTTATTAGCTGCAGTATTAAAAAGAGCACGAGATATTGAAGGCTCAGTTAGAAATACAGGAATCCATGCATGTGGAGTAATTATCACACCAGATGACCTCACTAATTTTGTTCCGGTTGCAACGGCAAAGGATTCTGATATGGTCTGTACACAATACGACAACTCAGTTGCAGAGGCTGCCGGATTATTGAAAATGGACTTTCTTGGCCTAAAAACGTTAACCTTAATTAAATATGCAGTGCGTTTTGTGAAGGAATTACGCGGCATAGATTTAGACCCTGATAATTTTCCTGTTGATGACCTTAAGACCTTTGAATTATTTCAACGGGGTGAAACGATAGGTATTTTTCAATATGAATCTCCCGGTATGCAAAAATACTTGCGGGTATTAAAACCTACTGAATTTGCCGATTTAATAGCGATGAATGCGTTGTATAGACCGGGACCATTGGAATATATTCCGGCATTTATCAAGAGGAAACACGGAGAGGAACCCATCGTTTATGATGTTGATGATTGCGAGGAATACCTCAAAGAAACCTACGGGATTACGGTTTACCAAGAGCAAGTAATGCTTTTATCGCAAAAATTAGGCGGATTTACTAAGGGGGAAGCCGATACCTTGCGGAAAGCAATGGGAAAAAAAGACCGTCCCACCCTTGATAAAATGAAGCCTTTATTCCTTGAACAAGGAGCTCAAAAAGGGCATCTAGTTGATAAGTTGGAGAAGATTTGGCGTGACTGGGAAGCATTTGCATCCTATGCATTTAACAAATCACATTCAACCTGCTATGCCTGGGTGGCTTATCAAACGGCCTATTTAAAGGCAAATTATCCTGCGGAATATATGGCATCTGTGTTAAGTAATAACATGAATGATATTAAGCAAGTTTCCTTTTTTATGGAGGAATGTAGGCGCATGGGATTACCAGTTTTAGGTCCTGACATCAATGAGTCAAATTATACTTTTACGGTTAATAAAGATGGAGCAGTTCGATTTGGTTTAGGGGCCATAAAAGGATTGGGGAGCGCTCCTGTTGATGCATTCGTAGATGAACGATTAGCAAATGGGCCATTCAAATCAATTTTTGATCTTACCAAGAGAAGTAATTTACGCATCTGCAACAAACGGGCAATTGAAAGCCTTGTATATGCAGGAGCTTTAGATTCGTTTAGAGGAATACATCGAGCTCAGTATTTTGCTGAAGACCAAAATAACCGATCATTTATTGATAACGCAATTCGATTTGGAAGTAATTTTCAAGGGGAACAAGAATCTGGACAAAGTACAATTTTTGACGAACCAGATATGATTCAAACACCTGAACCAACAATTCCTAATGCTGAGGAATGGAGCTCAATGCTGAAATTAAATCGGGAGAAAGAGGTAGTAGGAATTTTTATTTCTGGTCATCCTTTGGATGATTATAAATTGGAAATTGATTCCTTCTGCACAGGAAGTGTTTCTATGCTAAAAGATCCAGAAACCTATAAAGGAAAAGATATTGTTTTGGCAGCAATCGTTACTGATGCGGAACAGCGATTGACAAAAAAAGGAGATAAATTTGGATCAATGGTTATTGAAGACTACCAAGATTCACACAAGTTATTTATATTCGGAGAGAGCTTTTTACGCTTTCAGATTTTCTTAACTCCAGGAATTTTTATTGCAATAAAAGGCAGAATTGAACCTAATCGTTTCCGTAACCAATTGGAATTTTCAATTCATTCTATTGAGCTCTTGGATCAATTTAGAGATAAACGGGCTAAAAATTTGCACCTAAAACTAACCGTTTCAACATTGAATAATACGTTGATTAATGATTTGAACACCCTGTTTTTGGCCAACGAAGGAACATGTAATATTCAATTCACCGTATACGATCCGGTGGATAAATTAGATATATTAATGAATGCGAAAAACATAAAAGTAAACCCGAATATACAAGTAACTAGGGAACTCGAGCGATTACAGGTAGAATATAAATTATCTTAATTTCGATCTAAGTTTACTTTTAAATATTCCTTAGTTTGAAGAATGTTGATTGCTTTTTGTAAAATCTCATTTCTACTGTTATAAATCTCATAAAATTCGGAATAATCCCATAAATTCTGTGCAATCTCGGCTTTTAAGCGGGTTTGGATTAATTTTTTACTCAATTCATACTCTTTAGCATCAAAAATTAATTCAGGTTTTTCCTTTGCTACATGAGCGAAAAAAGCATCCATAACTTCTTGATCTGTTTTGAAATCTTTTTTAAACTTTTGAAAATCGGGGTATTTTGATTTTAAGTTTTCGCGTTGCGGATTGACATAGTTTAATCCAAAATTATTAAACATTCCACTGCGATTTAATAGAGAGAAATAATCAGTGATATCAGACGTGTCCAGCGGCACAAAGAAATCAGGAACAATTCCTCCTCCTGAATAAACATCTCTTTTGGTGATCATCGTTTTGAATTTCAATGAATCAGGTAGTTTAATTGAGTCTGCATGCATTAATTCCCCACTCAAATAGCGTTGTGCGATATCCTTTTTATATCGTTCAGGATCATCATACGGCTTTTGTATAAAGCGCCCTGTTGGGGTATAGTATCGAGCAATTGTTAATCTGATTTCAGATCCGTCGATTAAATCAATTGGGCGCTGCACTAATCCTTTTCCAAAAGTTCTTCTACCAACAATAGATCCTCTGTCCCAATCTTGTATTGCTCCTGACACAATTTCACTCGCAGAGGCAGAGAATTCATCAACAAGAACAATCAACTCACCCTTCTCAAATATTCCATTATTATTGGCACGCAGTTCAGATTTTGGTTGCATTCTACCCTCAGAATAAACGATTAATTTATTACTTGAAAGAAACTCATCTGCCAATTCTTGGGCAACATTTAAAAGACCGCCACCATTATCTTGAAGATCTAAGATCAATTGCTTCATCCCTTTCTGCTTAAGCGATGTCAGGGCATTTTTCATTTCCTCCATGGTGCTTCTTGAAAAACTATTCAGTTTAATATAACCGATTTTATCGTCAACCATATAATATGAGTCAACAGAGAAAATTGGGATTTTATCGCGGGTAATGTTGAAATCTAACAACTGGTTTGTTCCTTTTCTTTTTACTGTTACTTTCACTTTTGTATCTTTAATACCCATCAGTTTTTTTCGGACATCACTGTTTTTTATTCCAATTCCTGCAACTGGCTCACCATCAACCTCTATCAATTGATCTCCTGCTTGCACTCCAATTTTTTCGGAGGGGCCACCTGGAATAGTATTGACAAACATAATGGTGTCTTTCACAATTTGAAAGCGCACACCTATTCCAACAAAACTCCCATCAATTTGTGATTGAGCATCCGCTGCTTCCTCTTTGGAAATATATGTGGAATGAGGATCTAGTTTTTCGAGTAATCCAATAATGGCATCCTCTGTTAGTTTTTCTGTTTCAACAGGGTCCACATACATATTTTGTATGCTTGTTATTACTTGTTCGAATTTTTGAGAAGTTCCAGCTCTACTGTTTCCTTTTTGAGACCAACTGCTTGATGCTGTGATTAATAGTAAGAATGTGAAAAGAGTATTTATGCGCATAAAAGAGTGTAAAAAAAAATTAGAACGATTAATTTAGAAAACAGTACAAAAACCGTCCCTAAATTATCAAAAACTGTCGAATTAGAAATCTTTTAAGAGAAGTTTGTTTCTGTGAATGTCGATAATTCCTTTGTTTTCAAGTTGTTTAAGCAATCTAGAAATCACAACGCTGGAGGAATGTAAATCGTCAGCAATTTGTTGATGAGTATGATGTAATTCTAGAGTTCCCAATAATTTCGCTTGATCAGTAAGGTGTTTTAGTAGCCGCTCATCCAAGCGCATAAATGCCATGGCATCTATTGTTTCCATTAATTCGGTTAGCCTTGTATGGTAACTTTGTAAAATATATTCACGCCAACTTTTATATGTATCCATCCATCTCTCCATTTTTTCAACAGGAAACATCATTATAAGCGATGGTTCCATGGCTGTGGCTTTAACATGACTATCAATTTTTCGCACACAACATTGAAGAGTCATTGCACAAATATCTCCCCCTTCGACATAATACAGCAATAACTCATTGCCTTCATTATTTTCTCGTGAAACTTTTATCGATCCTGAAATTACAATCGGAATCATTTTGAGTTCGTCTCCCACATGTATGATTATTTCATCCTACGTCAGTCGATCACCGGTGAAAACAGTGCTGTGGCCTCTGTTTCAGAG
>CAMAQX010000053.1 GCA_945860455.1 Lishizhenia tianjinensis | reverse complement strand
CTTCATCTTTGACAATATTTTTTTCCCACTCCAGCACTTCATCCAATGATTTGCGGATTGGGGTTGGCCTAATTTTATCTAATAATTCAAGTGCTTCCATTTTTGTTATCAACCTACTTTCAATACCGTTCATGAGGTTTGTATGCAATAGAACGCGCGTTTCTGGGGCTAC
This sequence comes from Lishizhenia tianjinensis, assembly GCA_945860455.1. Lineage (GTDB taxonomy): Bacteria > Bacteroidota > Bacteroidia > Flavobacteriales_D > Crocinitomicaceae > UBA952. Next base: position 12,420 of record CAMAQX010000053.1, on the reverse strand, counting down.
TTCTTGTAACATTTTTCTTGCCTTCTCGCGTGCTTCAGAAATCAACTCTCCTTCAGTGCCTTTTGCCGTCATGGAAAAAGAATTATCAATGTAAATGGATAAAAAAGGTTTTGCACCGGCATTCACAGAATTCTCGACAGGCAGATAAGGCTGAGCGAAGGCAAGAACTAAAAACACCAGCGCGAGAATTCTAAGCGCTAAAATTAACCAATGCTTCAGCTTACGAACCGATTTCTTTTGCTGATCGAGGTATTGAATGAATTTTAAAGAAGAAAAATAAAGTGTTTTATACTTTCTAAAATGAAATAAATGAATGATAATCGGAACGGCAAGCGCAGTTAAACCCCACAAAAATTCCGGATATACAAATTTCATACTTCAAAAGTACAAAAAATGAACGCAGTAAAATCATTCTTCTTTTCCTATTTTCAAGACTAAATTTACATTACTTTTGCAACAAAAAAGTTCCATTTTGTTCTTAAAATCTACGAATAACATATTATCATTCAAGTTTTTAAGCCTGATTCTGCTTTCTATTCTTGCTGCCACAATCTATTTTATATACCGGGACAACACCATTATTTTTAATCAAATTTTATCAACATTTAATACCGATAATCTATTCAATAAAAGAGATTTAGTACATTCATTCCCTTTGCCAAATTGGGCTATTTACTCTCTACCCAGCGGGATTTGGGTTCTTGTCCTTACCTCCCTTTTGAGTCAGAATCACATTTACATTAAGAAAGCAAGATTACCCCTGGATTACCTACCGATTACTTACGGAATCATCCTTGAATTTTTCCAGTTTTTCCATATTACGAATGGGACATTTGACATTGTGGATATCCTTTTTGTGCTCGGATTTGGAGTCATTGCCTTGGCCATCAATAAAAGCCAACAAGCTATTACTATAAATTGGCAAAAAAAAATATCCCGCTGGGTGCTTGTTTCAGGGTTTTTAATACTGATTTTGAGCGACGTACACAAATAACATTTTTCAATATCCAATTTTGTATATTTGATTTTCAAAAATCGGTGTTATGAAAATCTTTCCATTTTTTGTGTTTTTTTTCGGTGTTATTGTCCTACATGGAAGTGGTAAAACAACGAGAATCAGTATTTAATGAGCAATGGCTTGTGGTCATTAGTACGGATCATGGAGGTGAAGGAACGGGCCACGGAAATCAATATGATCTTCCTCAAACGCGCTATGTTTGGTCTATTTTACGCCGACCGGATTTGGCAACTTCAACCGAATTACCAATAGTGAATAGTGTTGATTTGTTGCCCACCATGCTCAATTGGTTAAATATTCCGGTACAATCTTCTTGGAATTTGGACGGAGTAGTTTTGTTTTAATCTCTTACTTGATAAGTAATTTATTTATTTCCTTTTGTAAGATCACTTTATTGTTTGGGCCAATTCCAGTTGATGCATACTGAATCAAGCCATTTTGGTCGATGATTACATTGGTTGGAAATCCTTTAATGCCATAGGAATCGGACACAGATTGACCACTTGAAAAAACTTTATAATTAAAATCGGTTGTTTTTAAGAATTTTTTGAGCTGCTTTTGGTTGTTTATTGCAATTGCCAAGAAAACCACTTCTTTTCCTTTAAATTCTTCCACCAATTCATTCAATTCTGGCATTTCCATAATACAAGGTTTGCATTCAACGAACCAAAAATTTAATGCTACAACTTTGCCTTTTAGTTCAGAAAGTTTGTATTTTTTTCCTTTTATGTCTGTAACATCAAAATCAACGGCCTGAGTACCAACAAGTGGACTTTTTTCTTGCTCCACGCCCATTCTGCCTTGCTGCATTTTTGCCATCATTGCCTTTTCATCTTCCGTTGCTTTTCTCAAAACAAATGCTTTAACTGCTTTTTTTTCGTCCACATACGGTTCTGGTATATACTCGTTGGACATCATTATTTTCATAAAGTCCGCTGGATTTATCTTCTGCAATTGCTCATCATACATGGGCATTGACATGGGGTCAAGCATCATCGGGGTTCCTGAGTCAATGTCTCCCGGGCCAGCGAGCTTAAGACCTGATAAAGGATTAGACTTATCGGTGACTTTTTCAGAACCTGAAATCTGTGCATTTATTTCAAATGAATTAAAGAATAAAATGCTCATTACAAGCAAAATTACAGTAGTATAGGTCTTAAATAAAGAATGCATAATAATCGTTTTTTGTAGTAAATGTAGTTATAACATTTTATTAGCACGCTGATTTTTCTTTTTCAGATAGATTTTTACTCATAAAAGTAGTTTGTTATTGTATTAAGGAAAAAGTGTTTACGCCGAGTTAGGATTATCAACTATTTTAAAAATTTGTTTTAAACTAAATACTACCTTTGTAATCAATACATTTCCATGGAAACACTTGAAAAAAGACACATTGACTTTGACCGGTCAGGATTTGATGATAAAGAACTAATCGAAATTTACCGCAAATTGCTTTTACCTCGCTTAGTTGAGGAAAAAATGTTGATCTATTTGCGTCAAGGAAAAATCTCTAAATGGTTTTCCGGATGGGGACAAGAAGGGATTTCTGTGGGCTGTGCCTATGCCATGAACGAGGATGAATACATCTTACCGATGCATCGTAATTTGGGTGTTTTCACAACGCGTAATGTTCCTCTACCTCGTCTTTTTGCTCAATTTCAAGGAAAAATGTCGGGCTACACCAAAGGCCGTGACCGTTCGTTTCATTTTGGAACACAAGAACACAAATTAGTAGGAATGATTTCGCATTTGGGTCCTCAATTGGGGATTGCAGATGGAATTGCCTTGGCGGCAAAACTCAAAAAAGAAGAAAAATCAACCTTGGTGTTTACCGGTGACGGAGGAGCATCAGAAGGTGATTTTCATGAATCAGTAAATGTCGCTTCTGTATGGGATTTACCTGTAATTTTTGCCATCGAAAACAATGAGTGGGGACTTTCAACTCCTTCCGCAGAACAATTCAGATGCAAGCAATTTATTGATAAAGGAATTGGTTATGGAATGAAAGTCGTTCAGGTTGACGGGAACAATATATTGGCTGTAATCAAAGCAGTGCGTGAAATCAACGCTGAAATTCGCAAAGAGCCAAAACCGTATTTATTGGAATTGATGACTTTCCGCATGCGTGGTCATGAAGAAGCATCTGGCACAAAATATTATCCGGAAGGATTGCAAGATGAAAAAGCGAAATTTGATCCAATTGATAATTATACTTTGTATTTGAAAGAATTGGGTGTATTAACGGATGAATTAGAAAATAGCATTCGCGAAGAGCACAAAGGATACATTCAAGAATCATTTGAAACAGCGTTGGCAGAGCCAAAAATTACACCTGATTTACAACGTGAATTGGATGATCTTTATGCACCTCATACACCAACTGTTCAAGTAGCAACGGGCGACCAGTCAGAAAAGCGTTTCATTGATGCCGTTCAAGATAGTTTGCGCCAGTCGATGGAAAAATACCCGGATTTAGTAATCATGGGACAAGACATTGCCGAATATGGTGGCGCTTTTAAAGTGACGGAAGGATTTGTTGATTTATTTGGAAAAGACCGCGTTCGAAATACACCTATTTGTGAGTCTGCCATTGTTGGTGCCGGATTGGGATTATCTATTTCCGGAATGAAAGCCATTGTGGAGATGCAATTTGCTGATTTTGCGACATGTGGCTTCAATCAAATTGTAAATAATTTAGCGAAAATGCATTGGCGCTGGGGACAACAAGCCGATGTGGTAGTGCGCATGCCAACGGGTGCAGGTACAGCTGCGGGTCCGTTTCATTCGCAAAGTAACGAAGCATGGTTTGTACATACTCCAGGACTGAAAGTGGTTTATCCATCCAATCCCTATGACGCAAAAGGTTTATTGAATGCCAGCATCGAAGACCCCAATCCGGTGTTGTTTTTTGAACATAAATATTTGTACCGAAGCATTAAAGCGGATATTCCAAACGATTATTACACGGTGGAAATTGGCAAGGCAGGAATTGAAAAAAGTGGTAATGATTTATCTGTAATCACCTACGGAATGGGCGTTCATTGGGCGAAAAATTACGCTGCTGAACATCCTGAAATTTCCATGGAAATCATAGATTTAAAAACGCTTCTTCCTTTGGATTTAGATACGATTTACAACAGCGTGCGCAAAACTGGAAAAGTGATTGTGCTTCATGAAGATTGCATGACGGGTGGAATTGGTGGAGAAATCGCCGCATTGATTACCGAACATTGTTTTGAGCACTTGGATGCACCTGTAAAACGCGTTGCTTCCTTGGATACTCCGGTTCCATTTACCTCATCGTTGGAAGGTCAGTTTTTACCGATTGATCGTTTTTCGGAAGCAGTTTCAGCTTTGATGGCTTACTAATTCAGTGATTAACGTAATTTGAGGAAGATACAAATTGTTGTTTTAGAGGGCTACTTATCCAAAACAGCCACTAAGTAATAATTATCATTATACTCAAACTCTTGGCAATAGAACTTTGAATTTTCAAAATGACCTTGAAGGTTGTTTTCTCGTAACATATCTATGAAACTTTCAGAGAAACCTTCATGCCGATAATTCGCCATGGATTGGTCCATAGTCCAAATTTGATGAAAACTCACCAGATTATTGTCTGTCGCATCGCTTAACAAGCCAACATGCTCCTCAAACAGAACTTGGGTTATATCCGCTAGTGAACTATCTACTTCAACATCTATCTTCAATTCAGTATCTAGTTTATGAACACATGAATTTGAGAATAAAAGAGTTGGGTTATCTTTCACTTCTTGGGTAGTTGGAATTCTTCTCGGTTTAAATTGCGCAAGTTCTTCTTTTGAATAACTTTTAGGAATTATGGTGATGTGATGCGTTCCATCCTCTAAAATTTTTTCTTCAACAATTTGAGCTTTTAATCCAGTAGCAAAAATAATTACCACACAAAAAATAATCGGTTTCATAGTCTTTAATATTAGAGTTAAACAACCACATGTTCGAAGATGAACATAGACCGTTAATGAGAAAACTTGGAAAGGTTACGCTTTTTTGTGTCCGTATCCTTGAAATGACTTTTATTCAAAAAGACAATCCTAATTTTAAAAATAATGTTCTTCCGTTTACATACCTTTGTGATATGAATTACAATTCCGGTCCTATTTGCGCATTAGCCACTGCCAACGGTATGGGTGCTATCTCGGTTATTCGAGTTTCGGGGGCAGGGAGTAAAGCCTTGGTTTCACAAAATTTCTCGAAAGAATTGACAGACAAACCTAGTCATACATTGTATTTTGGCGTTTTTTCGGACTTGGTTAATAAGGCGATAGATGAAGTACTCATCAGCGTTTTTGACGAAGGGAAAAGCTTTACCGGCGAGGAAAGTGTGGAGATTTCGTGTCATGGATCGGTATATATTCAGCAACAAATATTGCAAACGCTTTGTGCCTCTGGTTTTCGATTGGCTGAACCGGGAGAATTTACCCAACGTGCCTTTTTGAACGGAAAAATGGATTTGTCGCAGGCAGAAGCCGTGGCTGATCTCATTGCGTCCCAATCCAAGCAAGCGCACGATGTGGCCTTAAGACAGTTACGCGGACAATTTTCTAACCAATTACAAGAATTACGCGAAAAGCTGATTCAATTTGCCGCCTTGATAGAACTGGAATTGGATTTTGGTGAAGAAGACGTGGAATTTGCCGACCGAACGCAATTAAAAAAATTGGTAAAAGAAGTCTTGGCCATTGTGGAACGACTTGCTAATTCTTTCTCATTGGGTAATGCCTTAAAAAATGGAGTTCCAGTTGCTATTGTGGGAGCGCCCAATACGGGAAAAAGCACCTTGCTGAACCAATTGTTGGGCGAGGATCGAGCGATTGTGAGCAACATTGCCGGCACCACGCGCGATGTCATTGAAGAAACATTGAATATTGAAGGAATTCTCTTCCGATTGATAGATACTGCAGGAATTCGTGAAACAACCGAAACCATTGAGGCGCTGGGAATTGAACGATCGCAGCAAAAGATTGAGCAGGCTAGCATTGTGTTGTGCATGGCGGATGCCACGGTAGAAACAAGTGCGGAAGAAGTAAGAAGCTGGAAAATGGAGCTGGAAAACAATTATCCGGAAAAGAAAATAGAGTTTATCCTCAACAAAGTGGATGCTGCTCAGCCAACCGTATCGGATGCATTTACCATTAGCGCCAAAAACGGCGATGGAATTGAAGCCTTGAAACAACGCTTGGTAGAATTGGTAATAGGCAATTTTGATTTGCAAAACGACATCATTGTGGCCAATGCACGCCACCACGAAGCACTTCAAAAAACAGCAATTGCACTCACACAAGCTTTATTCGGATTAGAAAACGGCACCACCGGAGATTTTGTGGCAATGGACATCCGCGAAGCAATGCTCCAACTCGGAAATATTACGGGTCAGATTGATATCGATACGGATATACTTGGTGCGATTTTTTCCAAGTTCTGTATTGGCAAATAATCGCTCAAAATCAAATAAAAAACATATAATGTGTCATATAACGGACAAAATCAACTATATTTGTTTCTTATAAGTCGTTTTATATGAAAAAAGCAGTGGCGATATTACCAAAAAATTTGAAAATTTTGAAAGAATTGGGTGAACACCTTCAATTAGCGCGCTTACGACGAAAATTGAGTGCGGAACAAATTGCAGAACGCACAGGGATTGGTCGAAAGACCATTCATAATATTGAACAAGGTAGTCCAACAGTTGCTATTGGAAGCTATCTACAAGTACTTTTTGTTTTGGGATTGGAGAAAGATTTGTCCAAAGTAGCAGCGGCTGATCCCTTGGGAAGAAAGCTACAAGATGCTGGGATTATGACCAAAAATCGTGTACCCAAACAATCGAAAAAATCATGAAACAAAGCGACCAAGTTGCGAAACAATTGAATGGTGAGCCCCTAAAAATAGGGGTTTATGCGGATTGGCATTTCTTGAAAGAAATTCAGTTGATGGGAGTTTTAACCGCTCAACGTTTACGTGGGAAGGAAATATTTTCATTTGAATATACTGAGACGTGGATAAATAAACAAAATCCGATTTTATTTTTGGATCCACACTTGGGTTATTATAAGGGTAAACAATATCTACCGTTGGAGAAAAATAATTTTGGAATTTTCCTTGATTCCTCGCCCGATCGTTGGGGACGACTATTGATGCGGAGAAGAGAGGCTTGGCAAGCGAAAAAAGATGGAAGAGAGGAAAGAACACTTTTTGAAAGTGATTTTTTGTTAGGGGTTTTTGACGGACATCGAATGGGTGGTATACGATTTATGGATGACAATGGACTATTCATGAATGATCAAAAACAAATGGCAACTCCACCATGGACTTCTCTTCGCGAATTAGAGTACGCTAGTCTACAATTAGAGCGTGATGATGCTGTCAATGATCCCGAATATACGCACTGGTTAAGTATGCTAATTGATCCAGGATCTTCGTTGGGAGGAGCAAGACCAAAAGCCAGTGTGATGGATGATAAAGAACAATTATGGATTGCAAAATTTCCAAGTTCACGAGATGAAAAAAATGCAGGTGCTTGGGAAATGGTATTGAACGAATTGGCAAAATCTTGCGGCATTCATGTTGCCGAAACACGTTTACAAAAATTTTCAGGGAAGCACCATACTTTTTTATCCAAACGATTTGATAGAACGGCGGACCAAAGGCGCATTCACTTTGCTTCTGCCATGACATTGTTGGGACTTCAGGATGGTGTAGATCACGAGGAAGGTGTTGGATACCTTGATTTAGTTGGATTCATTATACAACAAAGTCCTGCGGCAAAAGATGATTTGGAACAGCTTTGGCGTAGGTTGGTATTTAACATTTTGGTGTCAAACACAGACGATCACATGCGTAATCATGGATTTTTACTTTCAGAAAAAGGATGGCGTTTATCTCCCGCTTTTGACATGAATCCGAATGAGATGGGCTATGGACTAACCTTAAATATCTCCGAAAACAGCAATGAGTTAGACATTACTTTAGCTCTCGATACAGCTCATCTGTACCAATTGAAAAAAGATACTGCATCGATCCTTTTAACGCAAATACAAAATGAAATAGCCAACTGGCGCACTGTTGCTAAGAAGCATGGCATCAGCAACAGCGAAATAGAACAAATGAAGCGTGCCTTTCGCTTGGTATAAAAACAACTCGGGAATATTACCGGTCAGATTGATATCGATACGGATATACTTGGTGCGATTTTTTCGAAGTTTTGTATTGGGAAGTAGGGTTACTTTCCGCGTTATTACATTTTGGAACATACCCGTTATCTCTTGCTTTCCTCACCAACTTTCGCTGTATTTAGGTAGGTTAGGAAAAATGAAATCCTAATTTACCGCACCAAGGAACTACCTGAGCACATAGAAGTGCGGATAGAAGATGAAACTTTTTGGCTAAATAGAATGAGCATTATCATGCTTTTCTACATCCAACTTTTCAAAAAGATAAAGAGGTATTAGTTAAGCAAATTTCATACATTTGTACTTCTGATAGTATCAAATGATAGTATCATAAAATACAGTAAATGAAACCTCCCTATCAACTAACTGATAAAATATTGCGGTTAATCGCTTCTATTTCAGAACGAATAGGAGAAATCAACAGTACGCATTTGTATAAACCCCCCACTGAACTGCGTAAAAAAAATCGGATTAAAACAATTAAGTTTTCTTTGGAAATAGAAGGAAACACGTTAACTGAAGCTCAAATAACAGCATTACTAGATAATAAACGAGTTCTGGCACCCAAAAAAGATATTATTGAAGTGCAAAATGCAATTGCGGTGTATGAGCAACTCAATTCGTTTAATCCTTTTCAATTAAAAGATTTAGAAAAAGCCCATGCCATTCTTATGAATGGATTAATTGAGCATGCAGGACGAATACGCACCAAAAATGTAGGTATTGTTAAAGGTTCAAAAGTAGAACATATTGCTCCTGATGGATCAATAGTTAATGGACTTATGAAAGACTTGTTCCGATACCTAAAAAACGATGCAGATTTGATTTTAATAAAAAGTTGTGTCTTTCATTACGAGTTTGAGTTTATTCATCCTTTTTTAGACGGCAACGGTCGCATGGGTAGGCTGTGGCAAACGCTCATTTTAATGCAACAATATCCCGTATTTGAATTTCTACCTGTAGAGCGCCTTATCAAATTAAGACAAGCAGAATATTACGGTAAATTATCCGAGTCTGATAAAAAGGGAAATTCAACACCTTTTATTGAGTTTATGCTTGAGATACTTTTAGAGGCATTAGACGAACTTTTACAATCACAAACAGTCACACTTCATACAGAAGACAGAATCCGCTTGTATGGAGATAGAATCGGCAAAAACAAATTCAGCAGAAAAGACTATTTAATATATTTTAAAACGATTTCAGCACCAACCGCCAGTAGAGATTTAAAATGGGCGGTAGATCAAGGTATTTTGATGAAATTCGGAGCGCAACGATTAACCGAATACCAATTCAGTTAGGAAATACAAACAAATTTCATCGAATCCTAAAATTGAACGTTATAATGTCCGTTGGGTATACTATGAAATCTGTTCTGGCAAGCAATCCCGCTCAATAGAAATCTGGTTCAACGTATTTTAGATGCTGTTTTGGAAATAGAAAAGTAGGTTGATTATTGATTGATCTGACACTTAATGAAATGTAAAATCATCCACCATTTTGTTCAGGAATTGAATTGTTCTAAATTCGCATGTTGTAAACAGAACATATACCCCACTTGGATGAAAATTTTAAGCACCCTTTTTTTTAGTACGGGAATTATTCTGTTGTTGTTTTTTGGAGAAAGCTGCACGGAAACCAACAAACCTACTCCCAAAGTTGAACAGGATTTACCCGAAGCAGCAGTGGAACAACACGTGGAGGAATCAACGACCGATTCACTGATCCAACACCTTGAAATTCCCTTTTTTCGACAAGGGGAACAAGTTATCACGCATACCGGATATACCTTGTCATACAACGAAGCGGCCGAACAAGCGAATTGGGTGGCTTATGAACTCACAGCACAAGAAACTCAAAAAGCATTTGAACGAACCAATAAATTTTTGGTAGACCCAGCAGTTTCAACCGGGTCTGCCACGGATGCCGACTATAAAAAATCCGGATTTGATCGAGGACATTTAGCCCCAGCCGCTGATATGGGATGGTCTTCCACTACGATGATTGAATCGTTTTATTTTTCCAATATGAGTCCCCAACTACCGGGATTTAACCGTGGAATATGGAAGAACTTGGAGAGTTTAGTACGCACCTGGGCCAATGAAAATGAATCGATCTATGTGGTAACTGGGCCTGTTTTGACCCCAGGACTCCCCACCATTGGAGGAAATCAAGTGGCCATTCCTATGCACTACTACAAAGTGATACTAGACTACAGAGAACCTTCCATCAAAGGAATTGGCTTTGTATTACCAAACACATCCTCCAGTTTGCCCTTGCAGCAATTTGCCCTATCTATTGATAGCGTGGAAAAAATTACCGGTATCAATTTTTTTCAATTGTTGGCAGATGATCAAGAAGCACTCCTAGAAAAAACAGTATGTATTCCCTGTTGGTCGTGGAAATCCTCTAGCAAAACCAATAAATCAAATACAACGGGTGTTCAATGCAGCGGCATAACAAAAAAAGGAACGCGGTGCAGACGCAGTACTTCCAATGTTAACGGAAGATGCCATCAGCATCAATGATTGTGAAAATTCCTCAAAAAATTCCTTGCCTAATTAGCCGTCATTAAAAAATCACCAAGATATCACTTGTATTAGACGAATGATTTATTGTTGAGTATAATCCTCCATTTCTATCATATCGATGAATGTCGCCAATTCATAATCCAATGCTGTAATTTCATTTTTGTCATGCGTAAATAATTCTATTTTCATTTTTGAGCAATTGAAAATAGAAACATCTGGATGGTGCTGAACTTTATCGGAGTGCTTGGCAACTTGAAGCAAAAAATGAGCTAACTGGGTCTGATTTTTAAATGTAAACTGCTTCGTTAAGCGATTGTTTTGTACTTGCCAATTCATACGTTTCTATATTTTATTGTGTGCAAAGAAGGATGTTTTTTCCATATTCCTTTGAATACGTAAATATTTTGATTCAATTTAAAAAGCTGAAAGAATGATAAATTTAATACATTTGATTAAAATCAGTTACTAGATGAAAAAAGATGTTTATTTGTTTTTTGGGTTACTCTTCTTTTTTTCATTTTTAAACTGTCAAGAATTGAATACGGAATTGACACGTTACTCGCGAATTGAAGATTGCGGGTTTGAATCAAAAAAAGGAAGTAAGCCATTTTTTCTCGAGCAAAAAAGAAAGAGTTTTATTTACAACAAGCCAAGGGGCATTCTGCTAAATTTAAGTGGATTAGGGTGTTTAGATAATTATCCTTCCGCTGGAGTTGGGGGAGAATTAGGGCTGGCGTACATTAATGCATTTGGTTTTACAACCAGTGGATATTTGGGGGGGGCATCGAATGAATCTATTTGGTTAGGTTTTGCAGCAGGATATACACATGGTTTAGCTAAAACAGCTCCATATGGACTGATTGGAGCCGGTATTTTTTATAGCGGAATGGACGACATTGTGGGTGCTGGAACATTGGAATTGGGTGTAAACTTTAGATTAACAGGTTGGCTTTCTGCAAAACCTTCCATTCGTTTGAGTCTAGGGAAAATTGAAGGTGAGACTGCCTTGTATAGCAATAATGTACTGATGGTTTCACTAACAATCGATCCATTTAAGCTTTTGCCCTATTATTATTAATTCCATTCATTTTCTGTGCGAAAGAATTATCTTTATCTTGGAATATTGTATCATAAAAAAAATTAAGTCATTATGAAAAAAATCGGGTCAATTGCTGTGAGTTTAGCTTTGTTGGTGTTATTTTCAAATTGTGGAGGCACAGAAACGAATACAGCTGAACTAGATAAAGAAAAGCAAAAATTAAAAGAAGCACAAGCTGCCCTTGATAAAGCAAAAGCGGATAAAGAAAGTGCAGATTCCTTGGAGGCAAATACCTTAAGACTTTCTACCACTTCTGAAAATCCACTAAACGACAATGATTTAATCAAACTTTTCAATATTTCACGCAGTAGTTTGGGGTCTGATTTTGTAAATGAGAATGATGCTTCATTAAAACCAGAATTTAAAATTGTTGGTAAGCAATATTACACCATCGGACAGGAAAATTACTTACTAGCCGCCATGGGAATTACCAACCCAAATGATTTTCACATGTCTGCAGGCTCTATGAATATTGGATTATTTCAATACGAAGGAGATCGTTGGAACCGCATCGACTTAAAGAAAAACGTGGAGATTCTATCCGGTTTTGGAGGGTATGGT
>CAMAQX010000052.1 GCA_945860455.1 Lishizhenia tianjinensis | reverse complement strand
AGCAATTGAATCGCTTTAATAACATCAACCTCTCCCATAAAAGCAGGAAGGGTTTTAATTTGCTCGATTTGAAGCTCTACCTGACCCAATTTAGCAGAGTTGACATTCTCTCCTTTTTTGGCATTGATTTCAACTTCATTCAATTCATTTACTGAAGAGCCCAATTCTACATTCATAGTAACATCTTTGGTCAATTCAATTTCTTTGGTAATAGTTAAAAAGGACGGATATCGATACTCAATTAGGTATTTACCAACTGGAAGTGTCAAGGAATAAAAACCATACGTATTGGTAACCGCACCTTGTTTTGTCAATGGTATAAAAGCTTTAGCACCAATTAATGCCTCTCCGTTAGATGCATCGGTGAGATACCCACTGATTGTCGCTTTTTGAGAAAAAAATTGAAAATTTAAACCTAATAAGATTAATAGAATGAATCGTTTGAGCATTTTTTTTTAAATAGAGAATCCAAAGGTAACAACAACAAAAGCAAGATTATGTTTTTTTTACGTTAAATTAAAATAAAAAAAGCAACTCGTTTAAGTTGCTTTTGTGTTATTTAAAAATCTTCTTCCTCTTCATCATCTAAATCTTCTTTTTCAAGCTCACGCCTTAATTTAAGTAAATTTAAATCATCATCGTCATCATCGTCATCAAAATCATTAAATTTTGGTTTTGATTTAAACGTAACTGGTTTAACTTTCTTAGGTCCTCCATCAGAATCCCAATCTGATTTCCCTTTTTTATCTTTTTCTTTTATGCTTTTTTTTCTAACCTCTGAATTGAGCGGAAATTCGACAACTGGCTCAACAGACGGAATAGTTGGAGCTTTTACTGCGCCCTCGTCTCTTCTAGGTCCTGGATTAAAGGTACGGGTTGAAGGTTCTCTAGGCGTGCGATTATCTGGGCGTGGATCTGCTTCTTTAACAGCGCACGGTCTACCATTGAACGATTTCCCATCTAATCCACTAACAGCAGCTTCTCCTTGTTCGCGAGAAGCCATTTCAACAAACGCAAATCCTCTTGATTTTCCTGTTTCACGATCAAATGCAACAGTAGCCTTGTTAACTTTTCCGAATCGCTCGAATTCTTGTTTGAGCTGATCACTTGATACGCCAAAATCTAGTTTAGCAACGAAAATGTTCATCATGAATTACTAATACTCTTAAAATGAAAATGATATGATTTATTAGCGAATATACTACAAAAAAGCATATTCCAAAAAATTATTGAACTTTCTTTAAAAAGTTTCATAAAAAAAGAGTTTAATTTTCAATTAGTGATGTTAATCAAGCCATTACTCCTAAAACTTCAGCCATTTTGGCTCCAATTTGAGCAGGCGAGTCCACAACATGAATTCCACACGCTCTCATGATTCGTTTTTTTGCTTCGGCCGTATCGTCTTCACCACCAACAATTGCACCTGCATGGCCCATTGTTCTTCCTTTTGGTGCAGTTTCTCCAGCTATAAAACCAACCACTGGCTTAGTTCCATTTTCTTTTACCCATTGCGCAGCAATTGCTTCTAAATTACCTCCAATTTCACCAATCATAATAATCCCTTCCGTTTCAGGATCATTCATTAATAATTCAACGGCTTCTTTGGTTGTGGTTCCTATGATTGGATCACCACCAATTCCAATAGCTGTTGTAATTCCTAATCCTGCTTTTGCAACTTGGTCTGCTGCTTCGTATGTTAATGTACCTGATTTAGATACAATCCCAATTTTTCCTTTTTTGAAAACAAATCCTGGCATTATGCCAACTTTAGCTTCACCTGCTGTTATGATACCTGGGCAATTTGGTCCGATTAATCGACAATCATACCCATTAATGTATTCTTTTGCCGCTATCATATCTTTAACGGGAATTCCTTCGGTAATACAAATAATTACTTTTATTCCAGCATTGGCAGCTTCCATTATTGCATCTGCAGCAAAAGCAGGTGGAACGAAAATAATAGAAACATTGGCACCTGTATTTTCAACTGCTTCAGAAACAGTATTAAAAACGGGTCTTTCTAAATGAAGTGAGCCACCTTTTCCAGGTGTTACGCCACCAACAATGTTGGTTCCGTATTCAATCATTTGTCCTGCATGAAAAGTCCCTTCACTACCTGTGTAACCTTGTACAATTACTTTAGAATCTTTGTTAACTAAAATCGACATTTTTATAAATTAATTAATTATGTTCAAAAATACTGATTCCGCTAGTAATCGGAAACAATTTTAGCGACTATTTTTTATTCATTTCCAAATTTCTCAATAACTTGTTGTGTTACCCCTGTATTTGAGAACCCTCCATCATGGAAAAGATTTTGCATTGTCACGTATCTAGTAAGGTCAGAGAACATTGTGACACAATAATCTGCGCAAGCCACAGCCGATGCATTACCCAATGGAGACATCTGTTCAGAGAAATTAATGAATTCTGTAAATCCTTTAATCCCTTGACCTGCTGTTGTTACCGTCGGTGATTGAGAGATTGTATTCACCCTCACCTTGTTTTTAATTCCATAATGATATCCAAAAGAACGAGTAATTGATTCTAATAAAGATTTAGCGTCAGCCATGTCATTATAATCAGGAAAAATACGTTGAGCCGCAATGTATGTTAATGCAACTACAGATCCCCATTCATTCAAAGCCTCATGTTTGTACAAGGTGGATAGCGTCTTATGAAGTGAAATCGCCGAAACATCCATTGTTTGGTTATAATACTGATAATTAGTTTCTGTGTAGTGTTTTCCTTTGCGAACATTCGGAGACATTCCAATGGAGTGAAGAACAAAATCTATTTTTCCGCCTAAAATTTCCATTGCTTTTACAACTAAATTTTCAAGATCTTCATGGCTCGTTGCATCTGCTGGGATAATTTGACTATTTGTTTTCGCCGCCAAGCCATTGATTTCCCCCATGCGCATTGCAATAGGAGCATTTGTAAGTACAAATTGCGCTCCCTCTTCGTGTGCTCTCTCCGCCACTTTCCATGCAATTGATTGGTCATTTAAGGCTCCAAATATAATTCCGCGCTTGCCTTTTAATAAATTGTTTGCCATGTTAGATATTTTAAACAAAAGTAATTATTTCAAAGATACAGCAATCAATAATAGTATGAAGTAATTAACATTATTGTGGTTCGTATAGAATGAACGACCAAATCCAATCAATTTTTATACTTTTGTTAAAATCAGTTTTCATGTTGAAAATAGGCGTTTTCGGAGCTGGACATTTAGGAAAGATACATATACAATTGCTCCTTGAGCTAGATTCTTTGTACAATCTTGTTGGATTCTTTGATCCAGATGATCACAATTCATCCTTAGTTATTGAAAAATTTGGCGTAACGCGTTTCCATAATCCGGAGGAATTAATTCAATCTGTGGATTGTATTGATGTTGTGACGCCGACACTCAATCATTTTGAAATCGCACAAATCGCAATAAAGCGCGGGAAACATGTTTTTATTGAAAAACCAATTACAGAAACAATTGAAGAAGGAGAAAAGCTAGTCGCGCTAGCAAATAAAGGAGGTACAAAAATTCAAGTGGGGCACGTGGAGCGTTTCAATCCATCTTTTATTGCTGCCAAATCATACTTAAAAAACCCTATGTTTATTGAGACACATCGATTGGCTCAGTTCAACCCAAGAGGAACCGATGTTCCCGTTGTTTTAGATTTGATGATACATGATATTGATATTATCCTGAGTGTTGTTCGTTCGCGGGTTAGAAAAGTATCTGCTTCAGGTGTTGCCGTTGTAAGTGATTCTCATGATATTGCCAATGCACGATTGGAATTTGAGAATGGTTGCGTTGCCAATTTAACTGCTTCTCGAATATCAATGAAAAACATGCGTAAATCCCGTTTTTTTCAACGCGATGCTTATGTTAGTGTTGACTTTCTACAAAAAGAGCTTGAAGTAGTTGAAATGGAAGACATTCAGGGAGAACCTGATTATTTTGATATTATTTTTGATCCGGGAAAAGGAAAAACCAAAAAGAAAATCATTTTCAATAAACCCGATTTAGATCCCTCAAATGCCATTCAAGAAGAATTAATCTCTTTTCACAATGCAATCCGGACAGATTCGATTCCAGTGGTTTCGGGAGAAGATGGTTTGCGAGCATTAGAAATTGCTTACTTAATCATAGACCAATTAAAAAAGACTGATTAACAAATACAATAGACTTTTAAAATTTACGTTAAAAATCGTACATGCGCTTAATTATAGGAATCTCATTACTCTTATTCGCTTTTACAAGTTGTGTAAAAAATAATCCAGATCCGGCTTGGTTAGAAGTTACTCAATGGACTTTGGAATCAAACACAGGTCTTTCTGGATCAGAGGGTGAATTAACCCACAATATTTCAGATGCTTGGGTGTATATTGATGATCAAATAATT
The DNA here is from genome assembly GCA_945860455.1 of Lishizhenia tianjinensis. Lineage (GTDB taxonomy): Bacteria > Bacteroidota > Bacteroidia > Flavobacteriales_D > Crocinitomicaceae > UBA952. The sequence goes on along the minus strand of CAMAQX010000052.1, from coordinate 8,196 downwards.
GGTGTTTTTGAAGTTCCTTTTAAAATACCGATTCTTAAATCTGGTACTTGTAATATTAAAATTTTCCCTACTGTTCGAAATAATGGAATTGCTGCCACAAAAAAAATCTATCCCTTTATGGAAGTTTTTGAGGTCAACAACGCTACGTTAACCCAAAATCAAACGCTTACATTAAATCCAACAACCAAGTACAATTCATTTAGTCAATTTTGGATTGAGGATTTTGAAGACCCGTTAAATGTAAAAATAACTGTAGATCAGAATACTTCTGCCATAAAAACTACGCCAACAACCAATACAAATCTACAAACGTTCAATGGTAATTTTTACGGTATTATCAACCTGACAACTACAGACTCATCTTGGATTGCATCAACACAAGATCAACTATATTTAGCGAAGGGCAAAGAAGCTTATTTAGAAGTTGATTATCACAATACAAATTCGGTAATAACGGGTTTAATCTATGTGAAACCTGATAATTCGACCGTTAATAATATCCATATTAACCTACAAAGACAAGATGAATCCACAGTCAAATGGAAAAAAATATATATTGACAGAAAGGAACTTATTGGCTATGCGCCCAACGGTTCGAATTTTTTACAATCATTTATCGCTACTTTAGATGAAGGAAAATCAGCGAGTGAAATTCGAATTGATAATATTAAAGTAGTCTATTTTAATTAGGGGAATGAACACAAAACTGTGGGGATGGCTGAGTATATTTTCTGACTGGACTACAGCATTCCTCTCTTGGTTTTTATTTTATTTTTTTCGAAAAATAGTAATAGAAGAAGCAGCATTTGAAACCGATCAGGCATTTATATTAGGGTTGATTGTTATCCCATTTTGTTGGTTGTTATTGTATTATTTGCAGGGCAGTTACCATGAAATAAAACGAATGTATCGTCTGAAGTCAATTGGGTTAACAGTGAGTTCGTCCATTATCGGAAACGCGATTATCTTCTTCGCTTTAATTTTAGATGATGATGTTAAAGATTACACCTCTTATTATTTATCCGCTGTATTATTGATTGGAATTCATTTTGTGCTAACTATTCTACCTAGGTTAGTAATTTCAAGTATCATTGTTCAACAACTTTCGAAAAAAGGGAAAGGGTTTCGAACTTTGTTAGTTGGTGGGGGAGAAAAAGCGGTTGATTTATATCATGAACTCACACAATTATCTAAAATAATCAATCATTTTGTAGGTTTCGTAAATTTAAATGGAATTGACAAACAACTTGAAACACAACTGTCCTATCTCGGGCATGCTGATCAAATCGAATGGGTAATAAAGAATTACGACATAGAGGAAGTAATAATTGCTTTGGAAAGTACGGAACATGATAAATTAAAAGCCCTCTTGGGTAAGATTGAAAATGGCAATACCCGTATAAAGATTTTACCCGATATGTTTGATATTGTTTCAGGTAGTCTTCGTGCAAATAATATTTTTGGGGCATTATTGATAGAAATAAATCCGGAAATCATGCCCTTTTGGCAACAAGCGGTTAAACGTTTGATGGACTTTGTTTTATCATTCTTTGCATTTTTGCTCTGTATTCCGCTTTACCTTGTTTCGGCTATCTTAGTAAAATTGTCATCGCCTGGTAAAATCTTTTATTTGCAAGAACGAATTGGATTAAATGGGAAGCCATTTCAAATTATAAAATTCCGGACTATGTATGAAAATTCAGAAAAAACGGGCCCACAACTCTCGTCCGAAACAGACCCTCGAATTACTCCAATTGGCCGATTTATGCGTAAAACACGTTTAGATGAAATCCCTCAATTTATTAATGTAATTAAAGGTGAAATGTCCTTGGTTGGTCCACGACCTGAACGACAGTTTTATATTGACCAAATAGCACAAATCAATCCTCAATTTTTACATTTAACCAAAGTTAGACCGGGAATTACTTCATGGGGACAAGTGAAATATGGATACGCCGAAAATGTGGATCAAATGCTTCTCAGAATGAAATATGATCTCGTTTACATAAAAAACAGAAGCTTAGCACTTGATATAAAAATTCTTTTTCATACTGTTTTAATTGTTTTAAAGGCAAAAGGGAAATAATTAGATTAATAACCCCTCCACAAAAGCACCAATTTGCTTTTCTTTATTAACAAAATGTAATTCAAGAATCCAATGATTTGTTGTTCCTCCAGGTAATATTTCCTTTAAGACAGTTTGATTTTCGGGATGAATGTAGTACTTGAAATTTCCTTTTTCTAGTTTTTCGTGTGGGTATTTCCCAATGATGTGTCCGGCGATCTCACCCCCAAATTCCCATCCATTTTTGGTTGCTTCCTGTTCAGCCAAATGATAAACCTCACTTGCTGTAATGGACGGTAAATCTTGAATTTGGTTTTTTAACAGAACCCATGAGTTTTCAATATCGTTTTTTAATTTCAATTTTATTGGATCATTCCCAATTACATATGTTTTCCCAAAATCCGCTTCCCATTCTTCAAAAACAGGACCGAGGTCAAGAAACAATATATCATCATCTTTCAGGATTAAATCAGTAGGATCTTCTTTATATGGATGCAGCGTATTTTTTCCTGCTCTCACAATGCGTTTGTGCCAAAATATTTCGACCCCAAGTTTCACTTTTGCCAAATTTAATATCTCTTTGGAAATTTGAGATTCACTTTTTCCAGCACAAATTAGTTGATTTTGTTCAATTTCATGAAACAAGAGTAACGCTTTCTCTTCGGCCACTTGTAAATGATTCCATTTGTCGTTCAGCTGCATTAGTTTACTTGAAATGTAATTGAAACCTTTTGTTTTTCTGTATATCCTTTAATTGATAATTCAAGCGACACGGCATTAAACCCCTTAAACGATTTAGTATTGACAAACATTTTCACCAAAATAGATTGCTGAGGTTCAATTATATTAGAAGAAATTTCATAAGAAATATTATTAGAACTTTTTAAGAAATCAATTACCTCTACTGGTTTTTGTGATGTATTTTCGATTAAAAAGTAAGCTCCAACTTGCTGACCTTGTTTAATTTGACCCGCATCAAACGTAGATTTCGGAGCTACAATTGGAAATTGATTCTCAAACGAAATAAAACTAGATGCTTCAATTTCTATTCTTCTTTCGATTGCCGCTTCATAGGAAAATATAGATTTTGGGGGATCCTTTGGATTGTCACTGGTTGTTTGATCTGCTTTGTATTCACCAAAAGGTGCAAATTCTAAAATAATTTGTGGTCCATTTGTGGAATTCTTTGACATGTAAGGAATTAGAACTCCGTCTTGATACCCCGTTAAGTAATTAATAATAGAATTGATTCTTCTCTTTGTCAAATTTACATTATAACCCGTTGGAGCCAATGGACTAGCAAATCCCTTCAAACCAATTTTTACTTTCCCTCCTCGCTTCACTTCTTCTAAAACAATACATGAAAAACTATCCAAATCTTGAACTCCTTTGTCCACTTTGTCCACGAAAAAATGTTCGATTTTATCTACCCGCTCCGCTTGATTCAATTTAATTTTACCATTCTCTTTGATATAGACAGGCAACATTTTTTTATAATCCGAATAAGCCTGTAAATAATTCAAAGGTGTAACGGTGTCCCAAGAATCAATGGTTGGTTCATCATTATGAAAATATAATTGAACGGGAAATCGCTCCCTGAGCCTCGGTTTACTTGTAATAACTGTTGTATCAATGATTGCAGGAAGTGGCTGAGTAAAAGCGGAAAAAATATCGGAGCAACAGGTTGGATTTTTAACTGAATTCGTTCCAATTCGATTACTAGCAAAATAAATTGTATCTGATTGCGCCAAATAATAAATATCATTTGCTGGACTGTTAATTGGCAATCCTAAATTAATCGGTTTTTGAAATTGACCTTTTATAAATTCGCTGTAAAAAATATCATGTCCACCAAATCCAAATTCCCAAGAAGAAGAAAAATACAAACGATTAGTGTTAGCATCCCACCAAGGTGTAATATCATTATCCAGTGAATTCAAAACTGTTATGGGTAGAGGAGTTGAAAAACCATTATTGGAAGAAATTAATTCCGAATAATATAAATCCATGCCACCTTTTGATGTTGAGCGATCAGACGAAAAAAACAACACCTCTTTTTCATTAATTCTGCCAATAGAGGGCATTGTTGTATTTACCCCAACTTCATTTATAATTGCATCTAATGGTTTACCTAAGGACCAGCTTCCATTTGAATAGTTAGAATACCAAATTTGACATTTGTAACTAAAATCTAAATCCTCACACACGCTGAAGTAATACGTTTTACCATCTATGGAAAAGGTACCATTTCCTCTACTTTTATTTTGAATAATTAATGAATCCAGCAATTTATTGGGTTGAAAAACACCCCCATTAATGGAAGAATAATACAATTTGGTTTTATAAATGGGTGAAAGAATTTCTTCTTGAATATTCATGGAATCTGCCCGGAGCGAAGAAAAAATCAATTTGCCGTCTTTGACCGCATGCGGAAACTCGGCATTACTTGTATTTACCTCCTCAGGAAGAATTATAAGGTCTATCGGCAATGAATCTTTGTTATTATTTAATGCCCATTCACTCGAGCTAATTTCTTGAACCGCTTTTAAATACAAATAACCTTCAGTCGCTTTTTGATATGTCTTTTTCGCTAATTTGAACGTTTCACGCGCTTTTGAATAATTATGATTTTGTTTTTGCATTAAACCAAAATAGAGTAAGCTAAAAGGATATTTTTTAGCTTTTTCACGTTGATATACTTTCCCGTAATAATATTCAGCCTTACGATAATCTTTATAAGCTCTATGCGTTTCAGCATATTTCCATAATAAATCGATATTGGACGAATCAGATTCTAGCGCCAGTTTGTAATATTCAAGCGCATAATAATAATCTCCTTTCTTGTATTGTTCGTCTGCAAATTTGATGTATTTCTTAACGAAATTTTGCCCAAACGATGCAAAAGACAAGAGAAACAGAAAGAAAATTAAATAAAATCTGGACATACCCTATGCAGAATTTTCTTCGGTTTAAACGTTCGAATAATATAGCGTGCGGCCAACTCAAAACCTCCGCGCAATCGACTCGCTGGAACTAATTTGGAATAGTTTATGTCGTAACTTATTCCCACAAATAAATCATTGTAATCCATCCCCAAACTTAAAAAGGATGCATCCACTCCCCTATTCCACCCCCCAATATACAATGCTTGGTATTTTTTAGGTGTATCTAACAAATAATATTTAAGAGAAGAACCAACGATTAATTCGCGGTAAATTCCTTGTTGTGAATATTGAATACTTGGAATGACATCCCACTTAGGATTCAACTGAAAGGTTCCTTTCACAAAACTGGTAAATCGGATATCTCGCTTCACAATTGAAGTATAAAATCCTTGATTGGGTTGATTTAAATTATAAGCGCCAAAACCGGAGGTGATTTTAAAACGATTCGTTCTTTTCCATTCATGCATTATACCCAAACCAATGGATAAATTTGACTTACTATCTGCTTGGTAATTTTCATTTGTGGGCAAAGTAGGATCAAACACATACCCGTTAAATTGATTGTCAAAATAGAGTTTATCCCAATTTAATTGACGATGATTCAATCCTCCATTGAGTCCAAAACGCAACACATGCGAACTATCTTTCACCAAATTCAACTGATAGGATAAATTCACTTGTGCTTCTATTGTCTTAAATTTTCCATCGCCTGCTTGATCATGAAAAAACAATACTCCTATGCCAAGGTTTTTTTTGCGCATGTCGATAGAAGCGGAAAAGGTAGAAAATGGAACGGTAACACTTTTCCATTGATTGCGGTAATTTGAAATAAAGCGATAATCTCCGTTGAAATGTCCTGAATGTGCTGGATTCTGAAACAACTGATTATCATTAAATTGAGACCAATGAATATCCTGAGACAGTGAAATGTTACACACTCCAATGAAACCAAGAAGAAAAAAATAAATATTCAGTTTCACTTAAAATTATTTAAACGTAAATCTACTATTTTTCGTTTAAATAAAGAAATCCAATTTTATGACTTCTTGCGTTTTGCCGCAAATTCAATGATTATCCCTAAAGTTGGCTGAATAATTCCAGATGTATTATCAATTTTCTTCAACAAATATTTTGACGGGTCATTCGGATCAACGACTGGATTCCCACCTGCATCGGTAACGGCTAAATAAATTGGTGCAACCTTGGTTTTGTATCCGTAAACGTTTTGAATGTCCAAATAAAAGTTCATCGAGAATTTTTTAAGGTAAAACTTCTTGTCAACACGCATATTCAACTGATGAAAATTTCCTTCTCGCGCCGTATTTAACAAATTGTAATTTGGAAAAGCAAACCCATTAATGTTCCAATTTTGAATAAGACTAGAATTTACTACATCAACTGGGGTATATGGTGAACCACCAGAAAACAACCACCTAAATCCAAGTTCCCATCCATTTTTAAAGCGTTTTCCGCCAGTCATAGAAACGATATGACGACTATCCCACGATGTTGGAACGAATTCACCATCCTTGTCTTTGAATTCAGAACGCACAAAGGTATAAGCCAATACCGCGTAAAATCCTTTATACAATTTCTGTTGATACAAGAATTCCGCTCCGTACGTTCTACCGGTTGAAATCGATTTTATTTCCTCATTTCCGACAACACCAAAATCTGAACCTACATTGGCCAAACACAATGAATCTTTCACAGAAAAAGGATATCTACTGTAATTTTTGTAAAATCCTTCCAAGGTGAATCGAGAATTCATTTTGGTTAAATATTCTGTACCCAAAACAAAGTGCTCAGCACGAATGTATTTTACATCATTCAATTTATTTGCGAGATCTCCAGCTGGATTGCGGTATCCTAAAATTGTATATGATGGTAATTGGTGGTATCGAGCAATATTTCCATTAATCGCCCACTGCTCAGTTAATCTATAACTAACAGAAACACTAGGTGATAATTGATCTAAGGGATTGCTCATACTCTTAGCATAATTCGAAAAATCAGTTCGAAGTCCGAAAGAAACATTTAACTTCTGATCAAAAAGAGCTTTACTCAATTGCGAAAACAACGCAAATTTACTCATATAAACATTCGAGTTATAATCAATGGTTACTGGTTGACCTTGAATGGTGATTTTATTAAATGTAGAGTTAAAATAACGAGCATACTCATAGCCTAAACCTGCATTGAATCTCCACCCATTTTTGGTATACGTATGCTCAAATCGAAATTTGTTTTCTGCTTCAAACGATTTATAATCTAATAATAAATTCTCAGGGGTTTCAATTAGATTTTTATACCTGTACGCACTGTTATTCAGCATATTTCTACTGAGTACTACATTCTGAAAAGAATTCTTGGAAGAATGCAGCCAGTTCACTCCAACAGTATAGTTCCATTGATTTGTAATGGGTAAATTATTTAATACATAGTTATTATATTCTAATTTTGAACTATCTGTCACAGACTCGTTTACCTTTTGGTTTAACTTAAAAACGTCAATTGCACCCAAACCAATAAAAGTCAATTTATTTCTTTTATTCAGTTTTACATTTACTTTGTATTGAAAATCATTGTACGCTGGTAAAATAGGCAACTGAAGGGCGGCAAATAGGAATTGCAGATACGATCTACGTGCAGACAAAATAAAATCTACTTTTTTACCGATTGGTCCATCCATCGTCAATGCAGCGTCACTTGAACCCAAGGCGAAATTGGTAATTAAAGCGTCCGGATTACCATCTTTTTGCTTAAAAGAAAGCACCGAACTTAAGCCATTAGCGCGATTTGAAGGAAATGCTCCCGAATAAAAATCTACCTCGCGAATAAAATTCACATTGAGTAATCCAACGGGTCCGCCACTACTTCCTTGAGTAGCAAAGTGATTGATATTAGGAACTTCTACACCGTCCAAATAAAATTTGTTTTCTCCAGGAGATCCTCCTCGAATAATAATATCATTTCGGAAAGTAGCTCTTGACGCAACTCCAGGCAATGCCGCGATGACTTTACTAACGTCTCTACCGGCACCGGGTAATCTCTCAATCTCAGTTGAGTTCAATGTTTTTAATGAATTTGGAGATTCTGTTTTCGTATTAAATTGCTTTGCTTCAATTAAAATCTCTTTTTTATCTACAATAAAATCATCCAACTGAAATTCAATAGTAACGGTTC
>CAMAQX010000051.1 GCA_945860455.1 Lishizhenia tianjinensis | reverse complement strand
AAGTTAAAACGATACCAGGAAATGATTGATTTCTATATTGGAAATGAAATGCAAACCATTAATCGTTTGGTCAGTCAGGTAAAAATGGAAAAACTGCGCACACTTGATTCGTTAAAAATTGATAGTCAAGAGAAAGCCAAAGCAATTTTTGATACTATTTCAATTACGGGAATGTCTTTACCAGATAGTACTCCCATTTTGAATATGTTAAATACGAAGTATATCCTTATGGATAAATCAAAAGCGCCCATTGTTAATAACCAAGCGAATGGAAATGCTTGGTTTGTATCTAAAGTGATTCTTGCCAACAATGCCAATGAGGAAATGAAAGCGTTGAAAGGATTTGATTCCAAGAATTCGGTGGTGGTGAACGGGAAAGAAACCAGTGGGTTTACTAATGAGCTAGGAAAACAAACTAAACAGCCAACGGATAAAATTGTGTTAACGAAATATGGAACAAACCAATTAACCTATAACTCGGATTCTAAAACTTCTTTACCGGCCGTATTTAGTGAAATTTGGTATCCAGAAGGTTGGAATTGCTATATTGATGGTAAAAAAACGGATAAGATTTTTAGGGCCAATTACATTTTACGAGGAGCAATTATTCCAGCTGGGAAGCACAAAATTGAATGGAAATTTGAACCTACTTCTTATGCAACTGGTGAATCATTATCCCTGTTTAGTTCAATCCTATTGCTATTGCTATTTGGTGGTGTTTCTTTTATTAGTTTAAGGCCAAAAAGGGAAGATGAATAAATTCAGGATTTACCAAAGAGCTCAATAAGGAATATACTATATAATCGATTGAAGAATTAATGCTTGATTTCATTCAAACCTTAAAAACAAGAAATGAGTCCCTATGTTATTATGGTTTAGTATAATGTAATAGCCCTATTATATGGATTTTTGGCATTGTTTACTTTGATTCAGGCGTTGCAAGAGAAGCCATTTTTTAAATCAAAGGAAACTCAGAAGGAGCAAGTAAAAAGATAGATCAAAATTGAATCATCCATTGATACACCTTTTCTAAATTAAATTTAGCATTAAAACCTTTGGCGGCAACATCGCTATTTTGCTTAAAACCAATTATTTCATCTCTACTCATTGAATTGAGTGTATTTGCCAAACCCTGCGCCTCAAAATTAGGTGATACTTTTCCCAACTGGTGGGTCGAAACAATTTTCTCCATTTCGGGTGAAGGTCCTATAGCAATGGCTAACCGTGCTTGAATGAACTCAAAAAACTTGTTTGGTAACGCGTGCTTATTGTTGAAATTAGTGGGTTCCAATAGATATACCCCAATGTCGTACTGTGCGATAAAAGGAATTATTTCATCGGTGCTAACCGGAGGTATAAGTCGAACATTTTTTTTACCCCCAATCAAACTTTCCAATTCCTTTCGATAATCTTCTTTTCTAAAAACGAGCATGAGATCCAATTCAAATCGATCGTCCACAAATTCCATCATCGCAATCATGTTTTCAATTTTTCGTTGCGGTAAGGCTAACCCATGATGAATTAATCGAATTTTGCTACCCACCTTCATGGCATTCATATTTTCAAAGTAATCCGCTGCATTCGTTACAACCAATGGATTCAATCCAAAAACCTCCTGGTATTTTTGAGCAATCCCATCGCATACAGTCAACATTAAATCCGCCTTTGAAGCAAATTGCTTAATTAAAAAAGTTTTGTATCGTTTGAATAAGATTCTCCAACGGAAGCTATCTGCATTTTCTTCCGGAGAATATTCATGTGCATCAAAAATCACTTTAGCCCTACCCTTCATTTTTAATGCGATAGGCAAGGAATCCGCATCATTTGCCAAGACAAAATCTACGGTTAATGAACTCATAATTTGTTCGGTTTTCTTTATTTCTTTTAAATTCCAATAATAAGAAGAAAATAAACCCATTATCAATTTCGGGAGGCGTGCTGCCAATTTGATTTTATTAAATGGATGTGATACATCAAAATGTGTAATTCCCGAAATCTGAGAATCCGCAAATCCAATAGTAGTGATATCGTAATAGTGTTTGAAAAATTGAATTTCTCGTTTAACGCGAGGATCTTTATTCAAATCGGAATAAGAAATTATTACTAACTTTTGTTTTGACATGCGCTTAGTTTACTTTGCTGAATCGTTCCTTCATTTTCAAAAAATGGATTTCAAAATAATAGTAGCTGAGGTAACTAATCAATAGAGTCAATCCAATACTTAAGGGAATCAACAACCAAATAGTTGAATCAATCGGTAGAATCAGCAAGGCGATATTAATTCCAATAATGTGAGTTAGGTACAATCCATAGCTTATTTTGCCCAAATTTGAAAGTGCTTTTACCTTACCTATTTTGAAAAAGGAATTGGGAGAGAAATTTTGTTCCAACAACACAAAAGAGAAAAATAAGGCCGGTACAAGATGAAAAACATATGGATATGCAGAGGAGTGCCCCACAAGTTTATGCTGAATAAAAATATAACCGAGCGAAAAAACATAGATTAGCAAGGTCCATCTTCTTTTCATTGATGTTAAAAATGCCACTAACTTTTCTTTCTGAAAAAAAGCTATATGCGCCAAGAGTCCGCCAATTGCTAGGTATTTGAAACAACTAATTAAATGGTAATCTCCCGCTTTAATGTGACTTCCAAGAAAAAAGAAATACAATTCTGATGCAATAATCAGCAATACAGTTCCTCCCACAAAAAAACGTGTTTTGGTTAACAGCCAGAAAATTAAAGGCCAAAGAATATAAAATTGTTCTTCCACACAGACACTCCAATGAACTCCTAAGGCATTCAAGGTAGGAAAACCATTATAAATATGATCGAAATTGGCCAAAAACAAGGAGTACAAGAAAGGGGAAGCATTCTCGGGTCCCATTGTCTTGAATAAAGGTAGAATTACAAAACCAATGAGTAGAGTCAAAAAATACAAGGGCCAAATGCGTAAAACGCGACGCAAATAAAAACTACCAATTGCAATGTGTCCCTTCTTTTTTTTCTCAGCAAAGAGGAGGTAGGTAATTAAAAAACCGGAAAGAATGAAAAAGAAAATCACCCCCAATCGTCCTCCTACTCCACCAAAAGAAAAAATCGCTTTCAAAGCAAAAGCAAACGGTTCGTTGGGTTTAATTTGATAGGAAAGATGAGCAAAAATGACAGCAAAAGCGGCAATTGCTCTCCAACCGTCCAAATTTTCAAAATAAATTTTATTCGGTGATTCTTTCATTAAGCATTAAAGGTTAGCCAATAATTGAGGCATGCCACCCGCCAAACCAATTTAGCAAATTTATTATTTCCTTTTTTAAAATCTGCTATCAAGGCCTCGGTCTTGCGCTTATCCAAAAATGAGAGCAGGGAATAATCCAAATCTAATAGGTAGGATAAATGTCCCCTCAGCCAAAGTACTTCTCCAGGAGTTACAAATCCTTTTTTGTCTGTTCTCCATTGAATTTCCTTTGGAAGCACTCCATCCATCGCTTTACGTAAGGCATATTTTGTCCAACCTTTATTAATTTTCAATTGATCTGGAAAAGAAAATAACAGTTCTACCAATCTATGATCTAAAAAGGGAACTCGACTTTCTATTGAATGAGCCATTGAATTCCTATCCTCATAATGCAACAGTGTGGGTAATGACGAATAATTCATCAAAGCAAAATGAAATTCATTGAGTTTACTAGAATGATAGGCATCAAGTGATTTCCAATCGTTTTGTTGATTGCCCAAGAATGGCAAATAATTTTTATATTCTACTTTGTAAATGGCATCCTCGCTCATGACAGAACTGAGCGTTGCCTTTAACAGCACATTTGTCAGTTTTGCGTTACTTGCCTCATGTATTTGTTTATAGAAGTTAACTTCCTTTGAAAGTTTACCCAACTGAAAATGTTTCATCCATTCTGCGTACAAGCGATAGTAAGAATGCATGTAACCTCCCATATAATCATCAGCTCCTTGTCCACTCAAAATTACTTTGATTCCTTTTTCCTTCGCAATTTTCATGACATAATATTGGGAAATTGGAGATGAACCGGAAAGAGGAAAATCCATTGAATAGGCTATCGATTCAAAATCTTGAGCGATCTCATTTTCCTGAGGCGAGTAATAATTCAATTGAAATTGATTTTTGTATTCACGTTCAATCGTTTGAATGAATGGTCGTTCGTCAAACCCTTTGGTTGAATCATAATAAATGGAAAAAGTTTCCAGATTTTCAGACAATTTATTTTTCAATAATGAAGAAACAATACTAGAACTATCAATGCCCCCGCTCAATGTTGCTCCAATTGGAACATCGCTTCGCACGTGTAATTGCAATGAATTATCAAATAGTTCCTTAAATTGAAAAACTGCCTCGTCATCATTCAAAGAAAGTTGTTCGGATGGATAATCCCAATACTTTAAAATAGTTAGTTGGTTGTTTTTAAAAACTAAGTTATGCCCCGGTTCCAGCGATTTAATAGTTTCAAAATACGTTTCATCTTTAAATCCAATCCACCCCAATTGTAATCCTCTATTTACCTGAGATAGATTCAATGAATTACTGAATAATGCTGTAAGTTTAAGCGATTTTATTTCGGAGGAAAAATAAAAAGAATGAGTATTGGATTGATAATAAAATGGCTTTATGCCAAATCGATCTCTGGAGCAAAACAGACTATTATCATCCTTATTATATATGGAAAACGACCACATTCCAACAAATTGTTGCACGCAACTTTCACCATAAAAATCATAACTTTTCAAAATTACTTCGGTATCTGAAGCAGTTGAAAAGTGAACTCCTTTTTTTTGTAGCTCAGCCCTGATTTCTTTATAGTTGTATATTTCTCCGTTAAAAACAATCCAAAACTTCCCGAAATTCATCGGTTGATTGGCTTCCGGATTTAGATCAATTATACTCAGTCTATTATGTCCAAAATAAACAGGATGTAATTCTTGAACACCGCTATAATCTGGTCCACGATGCAAGGTGGAAGATACCATCCTCCGGATCAAGCTCGAATTCTCATCTTGATTTTGATTAGTAGTAATAAATCCATGTATTCCGCACATAATTTAAGCTTGTATTAACTGCACAAATTCTTTCGCAAGGTTCTTTCTTGTGTATTTCAACATGGAGTTATCATACTCATTGTTGATATGGGTTGAAGCAAGTAACATAAAATCGAACATCTTTTCGGATTCATGTGAATCGACTACCGAAGAAAACACATATTCATTTACAATTTTTGCCGCATCTCCGTCAGTTGGACCAATCAGTAAAATGGGATTTCTGGTTGCTAAATACTCAAATAACTTTCCAGTTAATATTCCTTTATTGTCCGCTACTTCCGGAATAATTAATAACAAAATCGTAGATGTTAACATGAATTGTATAGCTGCGGCATGATCCACATATGGAATAAACTCAACCTGTTTCGTTAAATTCAGGTTTTCTACCTTGCTTTTTACTCCCACATGACAATTTCCCACAAACCTCAATTTCCATCCCTCTTCGTTGTGAACTAGGTTGGAAAATGCCTTTAAAAATCCATCTACTGGATATTGCTGTCCCAAATTACCCACATAACTAATAATTTTCGAATCTGTTTTTTCAGTTGAATCAATGTTTAAAAAATCTTTTTCATCATATCCATTTGGAATTACATGAAATTTTTTAGCTACAGATGGATATTTCACTGAAAACGATCGTTTTATTGCGTCACTAACGACCACCACTTGATCTGCACTTTCGAGGCAGCGCTTTTCCATTTTCGCATCCTGCTTTTCAGCCCATTTGGTTCTGAAAAGTTCTTTGTTGTAGAATATTTCGGTCCATGGATCGCGCAAATCGGCAATCCATTGAATGGTAAATTCCTTTTTCAATCGCAATCCAATTAATTGAGTCGAATGCGGTGGGGATGTTGTAATAATGGTTTCAATGTTGAACTCTTTTATCAATTGCTTCGCTTTTTCAAACGCATATGGATTCCAGCCAATTCGAGCATCTGGCAAAAAGACATTTCCACGAATAAATCTAAAAATTTTGTCTAGTAGGCCTGATTTTTTTTCTCCTTCAAAACCACTTTGTGGAGCAGGCTTTCTTCGGATTTTTTGATAAACCTCCAACGGATTTTTAGCCTTCGTCCTGTAAACACGGATAGAATCTGACACTTCTAATCCTAATGTTGTATCTATGCTTGGATATGTTGCAAAATCCGGGTCAACTGTTAATACTATTGGCTCAATGCCAAATTCAGGCAAGTATTTTGAAAATTTTAGCCAGCGCTGCACGCCACTTCCTCCACTAGGTGGCCAATAATACGTTATAATCAGAACTTTTTTCAATTCAATTTTGTTCGAATGGCATTTATTGCGGTCGCTAATCCGGAAGCCTGTTTACCTCCTGCAGTTGCAAAAAATGGTTGTCCTCCTCCCCCACCTTGTATGTGGGATGAAACTTCACGAATAAATTGAGCAGCATTCCATTGGTTCGCTTCAACCAAATTTTCAGAAATAATCAAACTCAACCCACATTTTTCTCCTTCTGTATTTCCAATTACACCAACAAAATCTGTAGTTTCTATTTTCAATTGAAAAAGGATATCTTTCACCGAATTTGTATCCAAAGCAACAATTTCTCCTAAGAAATGAATATTTCCAATTGATATGATTTTAGCTTTTAATTCTGACTTAACGGTTTTCGCTTTTTCACGCTGAAAAGATTCAATCTCTTTGTTCAATTGTTGATTTTTGGCCAATAAATCCTCAATGGCTTTCTCCAAATCTTTGGGGTTTTTCAGCAATTCATTAATAGCATCTAATTTGGCTGCTTTTTCTTTAAAATAAGCTTCGGCACTAGGACCGGTAATTGCCTCTATTCGACGAACTCCTGCAGCAACAGCTGATTCAGATGTGATTTTAAAAAGCCCAATTTTTGACGTATTCGAAATATGAATTCCTCCGCACAATTCAACCGAATCACCAAATTTTATCACTCGGACATTATCCCCATACTTTTCTCCAAATAAAGCCATTGCGCCCAAAGATTTGGCTTCATCTATTGGTACGGCTCTTCGTTCGTCCAACTCAATGTTTTCATGAATCACTTTCGTTACAAGTCCTTCAATTTGTTCCATTTCCTCGTTAGTGATTTTAGCAAAATGAGAGAAATCAAAACGCAAATATTCCGCATTCACCAAAGATCCTTTTTGCTCTACGTGGGTACCTAAAACGTTTCGCAACGCATGATGTAACAAATGAGTAGCTGAATGATTCAGCGAAGTAATCTCACGTTTTGACTCATTTACTCGGGCATCAAAATCTCCTGATAAATTCGTAGGAATTTTATCCGTAAGATGAATGATTAAATTATTTTCTTTTTTGGTGTCAAAAATTGAAATCGTTTCAGAACCATTGGTTAAAATTCCAGTATCGCCAATTTGCCCTCCTCCTTCCGGGTAGAATGGAGTTTGGTTTAACACCAATTGAAAGAATGTTTTTTGTTTCTGAGATACTTTTCGGTACTTGATGATTTGAACGGTAGCTGTTGTTGTATCATACCCAATAAACTCAGTGGTAACATCGGGATTTACTTGCATCCAATCATCCGTTTCAATCGCTGTTGCTGCCCGTGAACGATCTTTCTGAATTTGAAGTTCTATCTGAAATCCTACCTCATCAATGCTTAATTCGTTTTCACGCGCAATTAATGAAGTCAAATCAACCGGAAAACCATACGTATCATATAATTCAAAAACGGCATCTCCTGCAATTACCTTTTCTTGTTTACTTTTTGAATGACTCATCAAATCATCCATACGTTTGATTCCTTGTTCCAAGGTTCGGAAAAAACTATTTTCTTCCTCGCGAATGACTTTCGAAATCAACTCTTTTTGTCGCAGCAATTCTTCATACGGATTCCCCATTAAATCACATAGCACAATGGCTAAATCGCTCAAAAAAGATTCTTTCAATCCCAAAGTTTGATACCCATAACGCACCGCTCTTCTTAGTATCCGGCGAATCACATATCCCGCACCATTATTAGCTGGGAGTTGTCCGTCTGCGATTGAAAATGCAATTGTTCGAATATGATCTGCAATTACACGTAACGCTATATCAGTCTCTTCTGACCTTCCATAAGCAATGCCGGAAACACGAACCATGTGTTGGATCAAGGTTTGAAATAAATCGGTATCGTAATTACTTTGTTTTCCTTGCAAAGCCATAGCCAACCGTTCTAAGCCCATACCTGTATCAACATGTGTTGCAGGAAGGGGCTCCAAAGAACTATCCGATTTTCGGTTGAATTGCATGAAAACATTGTTCCAGATTTCAATCACTTGAGGATGATCATTATTCACTAAATCTCTTCCATTTGTTCTGATTCGCTCACTTTCATCCCTCAAATCTACATGGATTTCAGTGCACGGACCACAGGGACCTGTATCGCCCATTTCCCAAAAATTATCTTTTTTAGAAGCCAAAATGATTCGATCTTCTGCAATGAATCTTTTCCAGATGGCAAAGCTTTCCTCGTCTTGCGGCACATTATCCTTGGCATCGCCTTCAAAAACAGTAACATACAAGCGATCTACCGGAATTTTATATACCTCAGTTAGCAATTCCCACGCCCATGAAATGGCTTCTTCTTTGAAATAATCACCAAAAGACCAATTGCCAAGCATTTCAAACATCGTATGGTGGTACGTATCCACCCCAACTTCTTCCAAATCGTTGTGTTTACCAGAAACGCGCAAACATTTTTGGGAATTTGCCACACGTCGATCTTTTGGAACTTGATATCCTAAAAAATAATCTTTGAATTGATTCATCCCCGCATTTGTAAACATCAGCGTTGGGTCATTTTTCACAACCATTGGAGCAGAAGGAACTATTGCATGGCCTTTACTGGCAAAAAAATCAAAAAATTGCTGGCGAATTTCAGAAACCGTCATTGTTTAATATTTGAGCTCAAAGGTAGAAAAATTGAAGGAGATGAAGAATAGATTACAAGGTAAACTTAATCACCAAAGAAAATCAATTAATTAACGTTGTTGCGTCACTATAATTCAATTTGAATTTCAGAAAGACTTGATTGATAAATTACACTTTAATATTAACTTTAAGGCAACCATTTGAAATGTTATCCTGTCTAAATAACACTAAACTAATACCCTATGAAAAAAATCCTATACATTGTATTGTTTTCTGCATCAGTAGCATACGGTCAAAACACAGTAACTGTGACCCAAGTAGAATACCAAGAAATGAAACAAGCAGGCTTAATTAACCAGAATGCTAATTATAGTTTTTCTGATCTTGCTTTTCCTTCCAATATTAAATATACTGGGGGAATAGAAAAAAATGGTACTTGTGATTGCATCGTCCCATTAGATTCTACTTTTTCCTTAGCAATGTCACCCAATGATGATGGTTCATCCGGATTAATAAATCTTCCTTTTACGTTTGATTTTTACGGAAATCAATACAATTCAGTATACATCAACAACAACGGGAATATTTCATTTGTTTCACCTTATATGACATGGACTTCAAACTCTTTCCCTGATTCTTCTTATAATATGATTGCTCCATTCTGGGGTGATGTGGATACACGTGGCGGAATGGATACTTTAGGGAATTTACTTGGAAATGGAGGAAATGTTTGGTACAAGGTAACACCAACTGCCTTAATCATCAACTGGAATCAAGTTGGCTATTTTAACATGCACAATGACCTTGTTTCAACTTTTCAATTGATCATTTCAAACGGTTCAGACTCTTTAGTTTCAGCTGGAGGAAATGTTTCTTTTTGTTATCAAGATATGCAATGGACAACCGGGGATGCTTCTAGCGGTATTGGTGGATTTGGAGGAACGCCAGCCACAGTTGGAGTAAACGTTGGAAATGGATCCGATTATTTTCAAGTTGGTCAATTTGTACAATCAGGTATATCATTTGATGGCCCAACAAATAATTTTGATGGCGTAGATTTTCTCGACGGCCAAGAGATTTATTTTAATGTTGCTGGAATCTCTGCAACAAACACCCCTCCATTATTAATTAGTAGTGCTCTATGCGATACGATAAATGTACTAACAGGAGACACCCTAAAAAGCATGAATTCAAGTGATTTCATTATTGGAATTATGACCCCGGAAATTGGACAAAACATTCAAATCTCAACTAATTCAGATGCACCTGCAGGGGCATTCAGCTATAGCATGACGCCGATTAGTGATCAATATTATGAAATTCAAGCATCGTTTAATGCTACTGGCGTAACACCAGGTATTTATCATGTCAGTCTAACAGCTACCGACAATGGAACACCTGTTGGCGTAACAACCAAGAATTTTGTATTTGAAGTGATTTATGAAAATTCGGCTAATATTGGAGAGTTTAATAATTCTGAAATTAAAATATATCCGAATCCTACAAACGATTTTGTTACCATTCAAGTTCCAAAAAACTTTGAAAATAATCAAGTTGAGATTCTAGATTTATCCGGTAAAATCCTTTTCAGCAAAACTCTATCTGAGAGTGCATTATTGGATTTAAGTCTCTTATCTGCAGGCACTTATTTTATTCGAATTATTCAAGACCAACAAGTGTTAGGAATTAATAGAATTATAAAAAGATAATTGTTCAAGTACTTTTGTATTAGAAAGGAATGAGGTTCATTCCTTTTTTTTATGTCCCACATATTTGGTTTTATCTCACTAGCTTAGAAACAACTACTTTGATTTCATCAGTAACAAATATGTACTTGAACGTTCATGGAATATTGACCACTTGTGAAAACTCTTAGAAAAAAAAATAAACCTACCTTCCCCTCAAGTTGGATTCCGTTTTGTGATAGAAATAATTGAAGAATAATTTAAATATAAAATAGTACAAGAATGAAAATTTTAATCCTTTGCCTCGTTCTATTGTCAGGATCCATTTATTGTCAAAATACCGTTCAGCTTGGAACACAAACATGGATGACAAAAAACCTGGATGTTACACAATTCAAAAATGGTGACCCAATCCCTCAAGCGCAAACCGATGATGAATGGCAAGAAGCCGGTTTTTCCGGAAAAGCCGCGTGGTGTTATGTAACGATTACGAATGATGATGGAGCAAATCAAGAATTTAAAGGTTACGGTAAATTGTACAATTCATTCGCGATTAACGATCCCCGCGGAATTGCACCTGAAGGATGGCGAATTAGTACGACGGATGATTGGAGGAATTTAGAACAGTATGTTTCTGGGTCCAACTTTCAATTAAGTGATTTGATTAGCGTAAAAGATTGGGATACGTTGGGCGGAACAAACAAAACAGGTTTGAATATTGAACCGGCAGGATGGCGAGATGTGGGTTGTGGAGGAGTTGGAGGTTCTGTAACCTACTGGTGCGAAGCAATTATTGACCCTACTGCGGATGAAACAACAACCAATACACTAAGCGTTATACAATATGAAGACGGTTCAATTGGATTCCGATATGGTGAAACCAGTTGGATTATGGGTCATTACGTGAGATGTGTGAAATTAGACTGATACAATTAAGCTAGAATAGCTGAATAGTAACTCTTCATTTGAATCAAAGAACTTCATCATAAATCTAGCGGTTATAAATAATTAATTCTCTAGAATAAACATCTAACCATCAAAAAAAAAGGCTCCTCAAAATGAGAAGCCTTATCCTAAATCGGTTGTACTATTTAGTCGTTTTTTACAATCATTAATCTGACAACATGTTTCTTGCTTCCATTAACAAATGACACGAAATAAATTCCTTCAGATGAATTTTCTAATCCCACTGTATTTTTAAAGATTTGTTCGTCTTTATTAATTTTGTCCTGGAAAACAATTCTTCCATAAGAATCGGTAACAGTTAAATCATACTCACCAACCATTTCTGAATCAATTAAATAGGTGAACGAACCATTTGTTGGGTTCGGATAAACATCGATAATTTCAGTTTGTGTTATTTCTTCCAACTCTTCTGCTCCTTCAACTTGCTTAAATGCTGTACTTGAAATATCAGCACGCAATGTATAACAAGAATTTGCATTGAAAGCTCCATTGTATCCGTACACTCTAATATAATATGTTCCAACAGGTGCGTTGTTATATTTAATTTGCTCAGTTGTATTTCCACCATTTGCTGAGGTAAATAATAATGTTCCTGCACTATTGTACAATCTTAAGTCATAATCTGCTGGTAAACTAGATAATGTGACACGTATATTTTTAGCTGTTGATGTATTCGAAAACTTAAACCAATCAACATCAGTGCTTGTTCCTATTTTTGCTGAGATATTTGTGTTAACTGAGATTGTTTTTGCGGCAGATAACGAATTATTTGCTTCATACGAATCTGTACAAGAAGAAATAATAGCTTGCGTTGTAAAATTGGCGCCAGCAGTATAAGTACTGCTTCCACTTGAACAATTAGTCCGCACTTGCCAGTTATATACTTTTGATGCTGTTAAACCTGTGAAATTATAACTTGTACTCGCAGTAGAAACAGATGTCCAGGTTGTAGCGGTTGATTGTTTGTATTGCACGGTATAATTAGAAGCTCCGGAAACAGCAGCCCAAGAAACTGTAGCTGTAGTTGTTCCAACCGTTGAATTTGTCAAGCCCGTTGGAGCTGAGCATGTTGTTCCTGTAGTTCCCGGTTGAATTGAAAGTGTATAGTCTTCAACTTCGCCATATGTAAATGACTCACAAGGACTTGTAATTGCTCCGTCTTTCATTATCACACGCATTCTAACATTACCAGTTATAGCTGTAGTAGGAACCGTAATAGACGTAATAACTGCGGCAGTTGTTCCTGGTG
>CAMAQX010000050.1 GCA_945860455.1 Lishizhenia tianjinensis | reverse complement strand
GAAAAGCGCAATTACGAAAGTGATGGCGCTTTTTCTTTTTCCTTCGCTCTCTCCGTTTAAGACGGATTGCTTCTCGCTCTGAAATCCTGGGCGCTTTTCTTTCAGAAACAGAAAGAGAACGAGAGCGAAGAATCCCGAAGAGGCCTGAGTCTAAGCCGCGGCGGATGACTCAGATTTTTTTTATGCCGTAAACTGAACCTGTTACCTTTTCTATTTTTTTCGTAACTTTGATTGAATGTCAAATTCATTTAAAATTCACCTTTATGCAATCATTTCAGGAAAGAGCGAAGTTAGGCATGGAAAAGTTATCCAAGCAATCGCCAATCACCTTAGAGAAAGCCAGAGAACAAGCACAACGTCTAAAGGATCAAAGCTCTACAAAGAGCAAGAAAAGCAGAAATTAGAGTCGTATATCTCTAAAAATCGATTATGGATTAACCATATTGATTTCAATCAATATGTTAGTGAAGGTGCAGAACAGAAGGTTTATTTAAATGACCAAAAATCTGTAATCAAATTAAATGATTCTATTTATTATAATTCTTGGGAAGATTATTTTCATAACTTGCTCTTGCACAATACTTTTTTTGAAGATACGGCCTATCAGTTAATGGGCTTTCATACTGAAAATGACAATTTATTTGCTGTAGTTGAACAACCCTTTGTTGAGGTAACTTCGACAACGAATCTCGAACAAATTAAAGAATTTCTACTTAAAAATGGGTTCTCAAACACCAGAAATAACGACTATTACAATCAAGAATTAGGATTGATTCTAGAAGATCTACACGATGAAAATGTGTTATCAAAGGATGGTCTTCTTTATTTCATCGATACGGTGTTTTATTTGACAGATGAATTTTGGATTGATTTTAATAATCTAGATTAACTTAAAAGATTAAGGTTAATCTAAAGATTCAATTTGTTCCAACCCCTCCCAAATCAGGCGTTGTCTTGACATATCATAGATATCGTCAAGGTTCGATAATTCGATACTCCTCTCTACAACAGAAAAGCCAGTCAAATTTTGACTGGCTTTTTGCATTTCCAGAAGCACTGAAAGTTTACTTTCAAAAACGGATGGGAATGTAAAAAGAAGAACGTGAAGCGGTTTGTACATTTAGTTAGGTAATCTCCCCTGTCAGATCAGATTCTTGTACAGCGCATAATGACACAAACCATATATTCTTCAATGTTATTTTTCTGTTAACATGTAGGATCATTCATTCAATTCATTTTAAATTTAAAATGTAAAACGTTAAAAAAATTTCAATATGAAATTCCTTCTTATACTATTTATCTCAATTATTTCTTTTTCAATTGTTGCGCAAACACCGATGAAAGAAATGAAATTTGGAACTCAAACATGGGTCGTAACCAATCTAAACACCTCCAAATTTGTCAATGGCGAAATTATACCTCAAGCAAAAACGGCAGCTGAATGGAAAAAAGCCGGTGAGGAACGCAAACCTGTTTGGGCATATTACAATTATATAGCTGAAAACGGTAAAAAGTACGGCAAAATATATAATTGGTATGCCGTGAACGACAAACGTGGATTAGCTCCGATAGGATACAAAATTCCTTCAGAAGCAGATTGGAAAATACTAATTGACTATTGCGGTGGAATCATGGAGGCCGGTAAAAAGTTGAAAAGTATCAGTGGATGGAAAGACAAAGGAAATGCATCTGCGCCCAATGGATTCAATGGGTTACCTGGTGGATTTTGTTTAGACGATGGTACTTTTTCAGGGCTTGAGACAGCAGGAGGATGGTGGACATCTTCAGAGGGACAATATGAAAATAGCGCATGGGATCGGTATTTAGAGGCCGAAAAAAATACTTCAGAAACGTATTCAGAATCAAAATCATTGGGTTTCTCCGTTCGCTGCATCAAAATCAAGTGATGGCTCCTTTAGTTATTAAAATAACTATTCGACAGTGCCATGCTGAAAAATAAAGCTGTTTTCTATTTCGTGTTTTCATTGCTTTTTCCATCAGGATTGATAGGCCAAAATATAAACCTTGTTGTATTCAATAAAACCGGCTACAATCTAGATTCTGTTTCATTTAATCATATTGAATTGGGGAATATCACGAAGGATTCTTCAGTGGTTTTTTCAAATATAAATGAAATTACACTGCTCGGAGATGTTCCTTTACATATACCATTCGGGATTATTGAAGGAAAAAAAAGACCCTTGAATTTAACTCCTTGTGGAACGAAATCAAAGAAAAAGAAAGAAGGAATATTTGTGTTTGATATACTCATTTATGAAAGTGGAGGTGAATACCGGCTATATTGGAGGAAGCATGAGTAAGTCTTTGTTAATAACAGATTCTAAAAAATAGCACTACGCATTTACACAAATCACCGGACATACATAGATTTAATAAGCGACGTGGATTGAGGTGTATAATTTATCGTAAACCATTCAAATCAAGGCTTTTAATCCAAATAATCCAAATTGGAAGATGGATTTAAAAATCTTGAAATATAATCTACAAAAATATAGTTCCATGTTTTAACTGATTTTTGCACCTTCAAAGAATGAAATTATTGTTCTTCCCTTTATTTATTATTTTTATCGGAGCATCATACTCTCAATCACACTGGGCAATCGTGCTTTCTTCAAAAACACCCGAAACTCGGATGAGTGTATGGAAAATTGGGGATTATTCCATATTCGTAGAATTGGATACAATCGATACCTTTTTAATCCGAAATAGTAAAGAGCACGCACGGTCATTTTACTATTACTGTGATAAAGATTCAAACTTGGCAAACTATTTCGAAGCATCTCTTAAACGATACGAAAGGGCATTACAGCAATTTAAAAAAGCAGACGAAGGATTTGATTTGCGAAAATTGATTATATACGAAGGTATTAAAAATTCCAACCAAAATAATGGAAATTCCAGCATTCTCGAAAGGTATATCAAACAACTTGTGGAACAGGGAAAAGCAATCGTATTTTACAAAGGTCAGCTTATTTTTAAACTAACCTGCATTTCTGAATTGCGGGATAATGGGGGTGTTTTAACCTTTAGCGATTTTTTAAATCGGGGTTATGAAATTAGAACCTGTTTTGACCAACGAGATAACTACCTTTTCTATGAATATCATAATATGGGTTGGTAATAATACAGCACATTTTGAGTATAAAATGTGCCGTACCTAATTATGACTTGGTAACTTCTCAACAAACTATTTTTTGCAAAAGAATGTCTCTAAAAAATAGGGAAACAAATAAACAACCAAAATGAAGTTTACTCGACAACAAAAGTTCGTGTAACCGTTTCATTATCAATGTTCATGTTTAAATAGTATGAACCCTTTGCCAACTTAGAGATATCAATATTCATTTTATTTTGATTCACACTAATAAACTTAATATCCAGTACTTGATTCCCTAATTGATCATAAATTGTTGGATAAACCTCTGTATTGAGTGGGTTTTCAAACCAAACTGTTAAAAAATCGGATGTTGGATTCGGATAGATTTTGATAGTTGCATCTTTCATTATATTTTCAGAAATTCCTAAAGGATTTTCAACATGAAGTGAATCGAGCCATGATTGACCGTCAAGATTCCAAGCAGGATTAAACGGATCGCACTGAGTTCCTCTAAATAAATGATCCAAAGCTGTTACGGCTATATCATCTTGTGATGGATTACCCTCGGCCAATGCAGGATTAAAATTACCAATAGCTAAACTTCCTGGGTCTACAACATTTGTAAACTGATTCGAAACAGGGTTATTCCCACTTCCAATCCACCATATTTTTCGTTCAGTATTGGTGTTTCCACCATGTCCTGTTCCAATGCCACCATGATCTGTTGTAATTAGAATGATCCAATCTTCAGCAACAAAGTTAGGACGGCTTTGAAGTGAATTAATGATGCTCCCAACATGACCATCAACTGTTTGAATGGCATTTATATAAGCAGGGTTTAAAGGACTGAAGCCCGTTGAATGACCAGTTAAATCGCATTCGTCAAAATACACAAAAAGTACATCTAAATTTGGATTTTGAAGTTGAGTTTGAGCAGCAGAAACGCTATTCGCTCCACATCCATCACACACCTTGATTTTTTGATCCCAAGCATCGTTATAAACATTATCGCTCATCGGAGCCCATTGAACGATTTGAACTTGATACAAATCAGGTAAACAATCCTTGGCTCTTTTTGTAAAATACGGATACGTGTTGTAATTACTTCCAGAATAGGAGTTACTTGTTACTCCATGTTTGTTGTAATCCACTCCTGTCATTATTGTTGACCAAGATGGACCAGATACGGTAATTCCTTGATGCCAAGATTCATAAGTATAAAAACCTGAAGCGATTAGTGCATCCAAATTAGGAGTATTTGCCTGTTGCAATGCATCAGTTCTAACACCGTCAATTCCAATTATTAGCACTTTTCTGGGTTGAGAAGCCCAAAGATTGGCAATCAGCAATAAACTTACAATGGTTGTTATTTTTTTCATAGGGATCGATTTACTTTATATTTATTTTTTAATTCTTAACAATTTTGAATGAATTAGTACCTAGAGCACTCTTCACTTTGAGAAAGATTATTTGATTTTGCACATTGGATGTTGTAATTTTCACTTGGTTTTCATTCAGGTAAAAAGCTCTGTATGAAATTTCACTTCCTAATGCATCTGTTATTTTAAATTCTTCATTTAGAATATTTGGAAATGATAAAATAAATTCTTCATTAAAGGGATTAGGAGAAATAGACGTATTGAACTCATCTTCAACCAATCCAACGTTGCTTAATGTCGTGAACGTATAAGGTCCAGCCCACGAACTTGAATTATTCGTACCGCAATTCGTTTTTACGAAATAATCATAGGTTGTAGTAGGTGATAATCCTGACAATACATAAGGAGACTGAATGTTATTCACAGGAATACCGACACCCTGAGTAAAACCTTGTAATCCCCATTCGATTGAAAACAAACTAACACCCGGAACATTATTGGTCCATATTAATGATGCGGAAGAAGACGTAATTGGATTCGCTCCAAGCTGACTCGGACTCAAACAGATTTGTCCGGTGAACGAAAAAGGTCCTATCCAAATTCCAGTTCCTGAACCTTGACAAGTATCTTGAACATACATTTCATATACAATACCGGATGCGAGATTACTAAATGTATATGGATTGAGAGAGGTGTTATTTACTTGTTGACCCGAATTAAAGTCAAAGCCTTGAACGCCCCAAACGATATTCCAATTGGTCGCGCTACTGTTCCAGGCAATTGTTGCACTAGTTGGTGTGGAACTTTGAATGTATATTGAATCTGTACTTTGACATGTTAATCCAGAGGTTGTACCTAGAAACCACTCACGTCGATTAGGTATATTTAATTTTGTGAAGTTATCAAGAGTAACATTCTGAGTTGAGCCACTATTTGTCCAAGGACTATAATCATTTTTTAATCGATTAAAGAGAATTAGGTTATTTTCATCTGAAATAGCATTCGAAAAATTTGCATATTCATACTTCAGGTTGTAAGAAATGAAATCACTTGTGTCACATACAAAAGCACCAAAATAACCGGCATTTCCTGATACCGGATTAAGTCCATTCGCAAGTGATGGTAAACTGTTCACCTGATAAAGGTGCACTCCAGTAATTCCATTAAAGTTATTGACCATAACCGAACCTGAGTTAGGTAAGGTAAGTGCAAGCGATTGACTTGCCAATGAAGCACCGTATGTATTTACTGAAACATTTCCAATAGCCGCACCTGAAGTCACTCTATTTGCAGAAACGTTATTGACTATATTTCCATTATTCGCATTGGATGTTAAATCTGATATAGTTATACCACTCGCCTCGTTGAAATTGTAATAAGCATACAAATTTGCTTCATTACCAACCAAAGAATGACACATATTATCACGAATTTGTTGAGCTGTTCTTACTTGTGACCAAATTCTCATTTCGTCTATCTTCCCATCAAATCGTGGATTATTTCCATTCCATGTATAATTCCCAGTTCCATCTTGACCTAATTTATAAGTATATAAGCCGGAAAATGAGGCTGTTATTGAGGAAACATCTAAGCTATCTTTCGCTTGTCCATTGATGTACACCACAAAGTAACCACCGCGCTTATACGTTCCTGCAAAATGGTACCAATCACGGTTTAGGACTTGAACAGGAACAGTTAGGTCTTTTCTTGGATTGACATTGTCTTTAAAATTGAACTTCATATTATTCCCGTTGTCCTGAATATCGAAAACGATACCCGTGTTATTTCCGCTAGACCAGTCTTTGTTACTAAAAAAAGCTTCATCATCAAACACTGAATTAACCTTCATCCAACATTCTACGGTAAAATCATTAAGATTAATCCAATCTAAGCCCCCTAAATTTACATGATTGGCATTCGCAATATTGGCTGAAAAATCAATGCAATTTCCAGATCCAACATTGTTTTGTGAAAATAAAATCGAGGATAAAAAAAGAACCACAAAAAATAAACTTACTTTCATTTTGATTGATTACAGAACGATACAAATGTAAAGTTGGTATTTGAATATCCTATTAACGTAATATCAATATAACATGAAAAATCAAAACGAAAATACAACACCAATTTCACCTCTTAAACCAAAAAACTCTTTGTTAAGTGTACGCCACTCTTTTCCTCTTGATTTGGTTTCACTATAATTTAATATGTTTCCCAATTCAGCTTTCAATTTTATTTTTTGCGAAAAATATACAAGACATGAAGCTTCAAGATTAATAAAATCATTCATAAATATATCAAAATCACTGTCTTTATGCAGCAAATCTCCATTTAAATAAGCCAAATTTAATTCGTTTAAATAGCGAGATGTGTAGCTTATATTAGTATGTAATTCAAATTTCTCATTTTCATAAAATAATTCTAAAGCGCCTAAAAATGGAACTTGCTTCGTCATTTTTTGATTTTTAGGACGTCCGGCTATTTGCATGCGTGAATCTGTGTAAGAAGCATTCATTCTTATTCCAACATTCTTCAAAATAGGATGAAGCCAAGCAAATTTTTGGGTATAGAACATTTCAAAACCTCCTACCCACGAGTTGGATGCATTTGCAAAATAGCGCATTGTTGCTCCTGAAATTGGGTCGGTATTTGGTGTCGATAAGGTATAAATATGATTGGAAATTTGTTTAAAATAAGTACCCAGAGTTAAAACACTCGTTTCCGAAAAGTAAAATTCTCCGTCTATATCCAAATTAATTGAAAAAACAGGTTTTAAATTAGGATTTCCAAAAGTAAAATCTAATTCATTGTATTTTATTACTGCCTGCCCTGGTTTGGTTTCCTCAAAGTTTGGGCGGTGCATTGTTCTGCTTACACCTAATTTTAAGTTTATTTTTTTACTTACATACCAATTCAGATGGAATGAGGGCAAGAATCCAATATAAGGGCGGAAAATAGTTATGGATTTAGGAACATTATAATAGGTATTAGTTAAGGTATCCAATGCAAGTTGATTGGTCAAGGTATCTGAAGTTTCAATAAGGTAGGTATGTTCAATGCGCATTCCGGAAAGAATATCAATTTTTTCACCTGTATAGGTTAGCATTGCAAAACCAGAGCTTTGGTGCTCCTTGTAAGTATAGGAAGCACCAACCCATTGATTGTATTCATAATTGGAAGTATTCATGGGCACCTCCCTCAAGAGAGATTCATTTTGAAAGAAAAATGACGAAACAGCAGAATTGTTCAATACCTGATAATTAAAATTTGCATACAAGTCGCCATTGGTGTTTTGAAAAAAAGAACCTTTATCCATGAATGGATTTAGCTCAAAATCATCCATCCGAATGGGTTGCGAGTTACCGTTGCTGTAATCTCTGAACCAATCGTATTTGGAAATTAGCCTACTACCCGATTTATAACGATACTTTATCCCCGTATTAAACAACCAACGTTTATTCAGTTTAAACTCCCAATCATTTTGCAGCACAATGGGATCAATCTCTTTAATTCGGTTTATTTCACTGTACGCATGTGTGAATTCAAAATCTGTGGCATTCAATTGATTGGTAATATTTGGGTAAATAGCCGATGCATCTCCCCCATTTCCATATGGGTTATCAGGCCCAATTAGTTTTAGCAAACTGAAATCTGTAGCATTTTGATCAATCGCCTGCCCGTAAAAATCCACTTTTTCGAAATCCGTAAAGTTCACTTCAGGACTCATAAAATCGATGTAAACAAATCCATTTCTTGAATCATTTCCGCTGAAAGGAAAATTCCTTGGTTTAAATTCGTTTTTGTAACTCGAAAGTCGAAATTTAGTAGATACGATTTCATTGATTCGATAGTCTGCTTCTATTGTCGTCCCATATATTTGTCGGACAAGCTGACCTTTCGCATTTTGAATTCTAACCCTTCTCAAATTGTCTTCATACCAATTGAAAGAAATTTTATCCATGTTTTTATCGTCAATCATTTGTCCCCAGAAGGTTCGGAGTGAAAAATTTAAACTTTCATTAGCCTTGTATGAGACTGCAGCATGTGCGCCAGCGGTACCTCGAAATCCATTATAATTTCTTAATTCCAATCGATTAACACCATGATTGAAATTGTTCCCAAAAATGGTTTTTCTTGCTTGGGTTGCATAGGTTCTTCCGAAGTAAGTACCCGAAATCAAATAGCTGATTTTTTTGTTTTTTGAGGTATTTGCATGAATGAAATTCATATTTCCATAGGGTAAATTGGAATAAAAATTTTGACCAATTGTAATTTCTAATTGCGTTGTGCTACTATCTGAAAATTTAGGAAATAAAAAATTTAACGCACCACCAATGTTATCGGATTCAAGATCTGGTGTGATTGCCTTAGCCTCAATCACTTCATCCACAAAAATAGCAGGGAATGCCTCAAATTCAAAAGAGCGGGTCGGATTGTCTTCACAAGCAACCGGCAAACGATCCCCATTCACTAAAACGGAGGTCCAATCGACAGGTGTCCCACGCATGGAAACCATGTTACTTTCCCCTTTTGAACGAAATAAACTAATGCTTGGAAGACGTTGAGCTAAATCTGCCGCATTCTTGGTTGGAAGATGATCAATTTCATTTTTCTTTACGTTGTTAACAATGCTTGTACTATTCTGCATTTGTTCAATCGAGGTCTTCTTTTTTCGAGAATTTGTGATGTAAAACGGGTTTAAATTTACGAATTTTGAAATTTTCAACTCAAAAAGCTGTGGAGAAATAATTTGAGGAACCTTTGTTTCAAATCGTCCAATTTCCTTGTTTCCTTTGTAAAATATTAGTGTTTGTTTACCGGATGGGATGCTGTCAAATTGAAAATACCCTTTCTTATTTGTGCTTGTCGTTTTTTTTAATTGAAGTAAGGCAACCACTATGTTTTCAATAACTATCGAATCTTGTACTACTCCCGTTATTGTGTGAAAGCTCTGGGTGACCGAAATAAAGGGAACAAAGAATGTGGAGAAAAGAATGAAGCGAATCATAAATCTAGGCGTAAACCAAGTTGAAAACGTCGCCCATAATATTCCGTTCGAAGGTGGCGCCATTCTTTACCAACATAGGTTCTCTGCGCTGCATTTAAGAGGTTCATCCCTTCGAAATAAATACTTCCATTTTTGTTCCATGCATAGGAAATCTGAAAATCCAAATTAAAGGATTTATATGTATACGTATCAAAATCATCGTCGACATGCAATAATCCAATACCAACTATGGAAGCAAGATTCACCTCTTTTAAATGTTTTCCGATGTAATTCAACGCCAAACGTGCATTCCATTTTTTGTATTCATATACCAAACCAAGATTGTAAATCAAGGGAGTTTGCTCAGTCATTTTTTGCTTTGTTGGTCGACCAGGAATCCCCATTCTTGAATCAGAAATGGTGATATTTGAGTTTGTGCCAAATCCTGATAAAAATCCAGGAAGGAAATCAAATTTTCGGATAATGGTAACTTCAGCTCCAAAAACAGCAGCGTTCGAAGCATTTTCATATTTTTTAACCATAATACCTGATGCTGGATCAATATCCGCGGTTGTAACCGTAAAAATATGGTTGTAAACATCCTTGTAAAAACCAACAACAGAGAACATTCCTTTTCCAGGCCAAAAATATTCAAATGCCAAGTCGTAATTAAACGCGTAGGTAGGTTTAAGATTTGGATTTCCAAAAATATAGACAAGGTCGTTGTATTTAATCATGGCGAATCCTGGCTTGGTTTGTTCGAAATTTGGTCTCTTCATAGATTGGCAAAACGCCGCACGCAGGTTAATACTTTCAGAAAGATTGTAAGTTGCGTTAATTGATGGTAATAAAAACAAATAATCTCTCGTTACATCAACACTTTTTGGAACATTGTATTGATTACCAGACAAAGTGTCAAATGCTAATTCATCGGTTAGCGTGTCTGAAATTTGCTGAAAACGAGTGTATTCTAATCGCACACCTCCTACGAAATTCCATTTTCCAATGGAATAATTCGCCATAGCATAAGTTCCAGACTGTAATTCTTTATAACTATAATTAGAACCAACCCATTGCCGGTATTCTTGATTCAGATAATTCATTTCCTTTTCTCGCATGAGATACGAAGAATCAATTAGGAAGGAAGATAAAATACCGGGGTCTAAAAAAGAAAAGAATTGACCATCGTAATTAGATCCCAACGGAACCAAGAATCCATTTTTATTCGATGTAAAAGGATCATGTGAAAATTGGTCGAGTGTAAAAGGTTGATTATTTCCTGGAATTGAATAATCTTTAAACCATTCATATTTTGAGATATTACGTGAACCACTTTTAAAACGTACTTTCGTACCGAACTTAAATTTTAATTGATTGTTCAATTTGTAGTCTAAATCTGATTGAATTACCGGTAAATCGCGCTCTCTTGTTTGGTTGATTTCGGTATAGGTTTGGTAAAATTCAAAATCGCTTGCATTTAAGTTTTGAGCTCCAAAAATGGTGGAATATTGCGGCTGAATATTATTTGGATCATCTCCATTGCCATATGGATTATCCTCGCCAATAAGTTTTCCAGGAAAGCCATTTGGATCGTTTGGATCTATTTGATTACCATACAAACTCACGTAATCCTGATCTTGAAATTGCATGAGAGGACTAATGAATTCTGTGATCATATAACCATTTCTTGGGTCTTTGCGAGCAAAGGGCACATTTCCATATTGGAAGCTATTGTCGTAACTCGCTACCTTAAAAAATAGTTTCAATGAGTTATTAATGTTCCATTCAGAATATATATCGCCACCAAAAAGCTGTCTTTCTAATTTACCATGAATGTTTTGCAAGCGAATACGCTGTCCTGAGCCTTCGTACCAATTATAACTTTGTTTTTTTTGGAACTTATCATCAATCATAAAACTGTAGAGAAAGTGGGTTCCTATTTTAAATTTGTCAGAGAATTTATATTGAATCGCCGTATTAATAGAAATATTGGTTCTTGTACCATCGTATTTTTTGAGCTCATATCTATTCAAACTGTGATTGAAATTACTCCCATAAATAATTTTAAAAGCATCCGCTGCGTAATACCTTGAAAAGGCAGAACCATTCAATAAGTAGCTCAATTTTTTATTTTTCGAAAGATTTCCAACTAAGAAATTAAGAGTCCCCGTAGGTTTGTTTGCTAGTAAATTATACCCACCTGCAAGATTTAGTTTAAACGTTTTACCTTGAACTGTATTCCTTGATAAAAAATTAATACTTCCTCCAATTTGGTCTGATTCCATATCTGGAGTAGAACTTTTTGCCACAAAAACATAATCAATCATATCGGCCGGTAAAATTTCAAATTCAAAAGACCGAGTGGCATTTTCCTCATCTGCAACTGGTAAACGATCACCATTTAAGAAAGTAGCAGTCCAATCTAAGGGTGTTCCACGCAAGGAAATATTGCTGCCTTCCCCTTTGTTACGCGTGATAGATGCTCCTGGTACGCGCGCCACGACATCTGATGCATTTTTGTTAGGGAGTTTTGCTATGATATCGGATGAAACAACAGTTAATACGGTAGGCGCATTTTTAACTAGATAAAGCGCTTTATTTTCAGAAGTTTTGGAGTAAGTTGTTATCGTTACCTCTTTTATTTCAACTAATTCTGACAACATTAATTCACCGAGATTTAACTGCATGTTTTCATTCAGAGTAAATGATTTTTCATACAAATTGTAACCGGTTAATTCAATTTTCAGGGTGTAATTCCCTGACTGCATATTTTTTAATAAAAAATTACCATCTAAATCACAAATAGCCCTGTAAGAATTATCATTTAAAATTACTTTAGCACTAGGAATAACGCCCCTGCTATCTTTCACCGTTCCTTGAATACTATTGTTTTGAGCCACAACTAATTGAGAACAAAAAAACACCATTAATAAAGAAAAAAGCAATTTAAAAAGTGGCATATTTACTAGAATTAGATAAAAAACTTAGTTATACTTTCCTTGGAATACCCTGCAGAGGCTGTCATTCCTTTTCCACCTATTGCAGTAACAATTTTAATATTATTCGAAATTTCAACATCGAAAATCTCCTCCTCCCCTTTCATTTGAGCGTAAAATCCATTCCAATAATGTTGAATATCCCAATTAGGAAGATTTAAAATCTTTTTAGACTCATCCAAAATCAATTTATTGATCGACATATCCATGTCAAATCCGAGCTCTTCGTTTTTGGATGCATCTGCGTATTGATGACTGTCACCAATTACAATACTTCCATCAATGCGTTGTTTGAATAATATGTGAATACCCAACTTCAATGCTTCCTGGTTCACATTATCCCAATTCAAGTTCTTGTAACCATTCAATGCTTTAAAGC
>CAMAQX010000049.1 GCA_945860455.1 Lishizhenia tianjinensis | reverse complement strand
TTGAATTGAAAAGTAAATTTACTAGAAACATCAGTGTTAACACACCAATCCTTTCTGCAGCGATGGATACAGTAACTGAATCCAAACTAGCTATTGCAATCGCACAACAAGGCGGAATAGGGGTGATTCATAAGAATATGAGCATTGCCATGCAAGCCATGAATGTGCGCAAAGTTAAACGTTCTGAAAGTGGAATGATAATCGATCC
The DNA here is from genome assembly GCA_945860455.1 of Lishizhenia tianjinensis. Classification (GTDB taxonomy): domain Bacteria; phylum Bacteroidota; class Bacteroidia; order Flavobacteriales_D; family Crocinitomicaceae; genus UBA952. Next base: position 12,654 of record CAMAQX010000049.1, on the reverse strand, counting down.
GATTACATTATTAGAGGATGCAATCGTAAAAGATGCAGTAGCGGTAATGACTGAATATGGAATTGGTGGCATTCCCGTAATTGATAATTCACGCGTTCTCAAGGGTATTTTGACCAACCGAGATCTTCGCTTTGAAAAAAACATGGATCGACTGGTAAAAGAAATCATGACCTCAGAAAATATCATTACAACGGGAGATGGCACAGATTTGCAAACTGCTGAAGGAATTTTACAAGAAAATAAAATTGAAAAATTACCTGTTGTTGATCAAAACAATCGATTAATTGGATTAATAACATACCGTGATATTATAAAAGTAAAAGAACACCCATATTCATGTAAAGATCAATTGGGTCGACTACGTGTTGCAGCGGCAGTTGGCGTGACTTTTGACACAATGGAACGCGTTAGTGCCCTAGTTGAAGCTGGAGTAGATGCAATTGTTATTGATACAGCGCATGGGCATTCTAAAGGAGTGGTTGTGCAACTAAAAGAAGTTAAAAAAGCATTTCCTAATCTTGATGTTGTTGTTGGAAACATTGCAACAGCTGAAGCCGCTCGATATTTAGTGGATGCTGGTGCAGACGCAGTTAAAGTTGGTATTGGACCAGGAAGCATCTGTACCACCCGAATCATTGCCGGAGTGGGAGTTCCACAGTTAACCGCAATAAATGAGGTGGCAAATGCTATTGCTGGTTCAGGTATTCCAGTTATTGCAGACGGCGGAATTCGATATACGGGTGATATTGTAAAAGCCATTGCAGCAGGAGCAGATACCGTAATGCTTGGTTCCATGTTTGCAGGAGTTGAAGAGTCCCCTGGCGAAACCATCATTTATGAAGGCCGAAAATTTAAATCGTACCGCGGAATGGGTTCGCTAGAAGCTATGCAACGCGGTTCAAAAGACCGTTATTTTCAAGATGCCGAAGATGATATCAAAAAATTAGTGCCCGAAGGAATTTCAGGTCGAGTTCCGTTTAAAGGAAATCTTACAGAGGTAATGTTCCAAATAATGGGTGGCCTGCGTGCTGGCATGGGTTACTGTGGCGCTCCCGATATTTCCAATTTGAAAGGTTCTAAATTTATACGAATCACTTCAGCAGGGATAAAGGAATCTCACCCCCATGACGTTACAATAACGCGCGAAGCCCCTAATTACAGTTTAAAATAAATTTGAAAAAATTGAGTTAATTCAATAGAAAAAAATAAAAAATAATGAAAAAACAGCTTTTATCTTTTGGTTTCATGCTACTTGCACTTGGTAGTTTTTCTCAAAAAACAGCTTCAAACGATCCTTTTGTAATGGAAATTGATGGAAAAGGAGTTACAAAAAGTGAATTCTTACAGATTTATTTGAAAAACAACAATAATCCACAATTTCATAAAGATTCGATAGATAAATACTTAGTGCTTTTCAAAAAATTCAAATTAAAAGTTGCTGAAGCTGAGGCGATTGGTTACGATACAATTCCAAAACTAAAAAAAGAATTAGACGGGTATAAAAAACAATTAGCGAATCCATACATGATCGATTCAGCACAAAATGAATCATTAGTTAGAGAAGCGTATGAACGAACATCTAATGAAATTAGCGCATCACACATCCTTGTGCGGTTAGAACAAAATGCGAAGCCTCAAGATACACTAATCGCCTGGAATAAAATTTCTGAAATTAAACGCAGGCTAGAAAAAGGAGAAGACTTTGCATCTATCGCTAAATCAAAAAATGGCTCTGAAGATCCATCAGCGGTTAATAATGGTGGTGACTTAGGTTATTTTACCGCTTTTCAAATGATTTACCCGTTTGAAGATAGAGCTTATAAAACTCCAATTGGACAATTATCGGATATTTTTAGGACACGATATGGATATCATATTTTAAAAACAACTGGAACGCGTGCAGCTCGAGGATCGATAAAAGTTGCTCATCTACTTGTTGCTGCAGGGAAAAACGCAACTCAAGAAGAAAAAAATAATGCTCAAAAAAAGGCGGGAGAATTATATTTAAAATTAAAAGCGGGAGAAAAATGGGAGGATTTAGTAAAATTATATTCCGATGACCCAAGCTCTAATCAAAAAACAGGAGAATTACCAATGTTTGGCTCAGGTACTAACCAACGTATGGTTCCGGTTTTTGAAGAAGCTGCATTTGGGTTAAGAAGTGATGGTGAAATAAGTGAGCCCGTTCAAACTGATTTTGGTTTTCACATCATAAAACGTATAGAATGGAAGCCTGTCAGACCATTTAACGAAATGAAAAAGGAAATTCAATCCAAAGTCAACAAGGATGAACGTGCTAAAAAAACACAAGATTCCTTTGTGGACAAAATGAAAAAACAATACAATTATCAATTGCCAAAATTGAACGGATTAACTTGGTTCGAAGCAAACTTAGACTCAACTTATTTTCTAGGAAAATGGAAAGCTGATAAATTAAAAACAGATTTAGAAGTTTTTACATTAGATAGTAAATCATACACGCAAAAACAATTTGCCGATTTCTTGGAAAAAGGATATCGAGGGATCAAACGGGAGGAGTTTAAAAAAGTAGTGGAGGGTCAATTCAATACATGGGTAAAAATGACCGTTTTGGATTACGAAGAGTCTAAACTTGAAAGTAAATATCCTGAATATAAAGCCTTAGTGAAAGAATACCACGACGGTATTTTACTCTATGAAATTATGTCGGACAAAATTTGGAATAAGTCAGTAAAAGATACTTCAGGTCTGAAAAACTTTTTTAATCTGAATCGCGACAGTTACATGTGGTCAAAAAGATTGGACGCAACCATTTATGAATGTAATTCTCAAAAAAATGCGGAATTGGTTTATAAATTATTAAAGAAAAAGAAAAACACATCGAAAGAAATCATTGAAAAAGTAAATGTTCAATCTGAATTAAATCTACGCGTAAAAATGAACAAATTTGATGCGGAACAAATTACTTATTTGAAAGGAAGAAACTTCGCACAAGGCCGCAATAAACCATACAATTTTGAGGATAAATTTTACGTCGTTTTTCTCAACAAAGAATTACCGATAATGAAAAAAGAATTTAATGAAGCTAAAGGAATGGCTACTTCTGATTATCAAAACTTCATGGAGCAAACGTGGTTAGAAGAATTAGAGAAAAAACACAAGATTACATTTAATTTCGATCTACTTTATTCTTTAGATAAATAGTATGGTCAAATTATTTTTTATTTCAATCCTACTGTTTATTGGATTTGGTGCAAGAACTCAAGTAGTTGATAAAATTGTCGCACAAGTTGGTGATGAAATTATCTTGTTATCAAATGTACAAGCACTAAAATTGCAAATGATTCAAGAAAATACGGTAGACATCAAGGATGCTTCATCGATTTCAAATTGCAAATTAGTGGAAGACTTAATGTATCAAAATTTATTATTGAATCAAGCACGTTTAGATAGTTTACCCGTTTCTGACGAGCAAGTTGATTCTGAAATGGAAAATCGCCTCAGGTATATCATAAGCTCTATGCCCGGCGGGAAAGATCAATTCGAAAAGTTTTATGGGAAGTCGATCACTCAAATAAAGGAAGACTTTCGAGTAATTATTAGAAATCAAATTTTAGCTCGTGATATGCAGCAAAAAATTACTAGTTCTATTACAGTAACGCCTAAAGAAGTTGAAACGTATTTTATGGCACTTCCGAAAGACAGCATTCCTTTTATAAATATGAAATTGGCATTTCAGCAAATTGTTTATTTCCCAAAACTCTCTAAAGCAGATAAAGACAGAACCTATAAAGAATTACGCGAGATTCGATCGAAAATAGTTTCAGGGGAGAAATCTTTCGAGTTTATGGCACGAACCAAATCAAAAGATCCGGGATCAGCGGCACAAGGAGGTAAATTAAGCGCGTCCAAAGGTATGATGGTTCCTGCTTTTGAAGCTGCTGCCTTGGACTTGAAACTAGGAGAATTATCTGAGGTTTTTGAAACTGAATATGGGTACCATATTGTTAAATTACTTTCGAGATTAGGTGATGATTACACCTGTCAACATATTTTGTTGTCCATCGAATTCAATGAAGAATCCCTAAACGAAGCAGCGCTAAAAATTGACTCCTGCTATGCGCTTTTAAGTGAAAATAAAATTACGTGGGATGAAGCAGTTCTTCGTTTTTCAAATGACGATAATACCAAGCAAAATAAAGGAATTATTACCAATCCGAAAACAGGAGAACAGACGTGGGACATGCAAGATTTAAATGAAATCGACCGTGAAATTTATATATTAACCGATGCATTGGATGAAAATAAATTTACACAACCGAATCTCTATTTTGATATGCAAACACGGAAACAAGGTTTTCGTATTGTACGTTTAATGAAAAGATTTCCACCACATATTGCCAATTTAACAGATGACTATATGTTAGTAAAGCGAGCGGCAGAAAATGATAAAATGCAAAAAGTTCTTGAAAAATGGGTTCAATCAAAAGTGACTAATGTGTATATTCGCTTAGATGAGTCTCTTAAGAATTGTGACTTCAAATATAATTGGCTAACACAATCAAACTAATATGTCAGATACTCTTGCAATTGAAAATTTAGTAAAACACTATCAGGAATTAAAAACTGAAATCCACAAAGTCATTGTTGGTCAGGAAGAGGTAGTTGACCAAGTGTTGATTTCCATTTTTTCTAAAGGGCATTGCCTTTTAGTTGGTGTGCCCGGATTGGCAAAAACACTTTTAGTAAATACAATTGCTCAAACTCTTGGATTAACTTTTAATCGAATTCAATTTACACCAGATTTAATGCCTTCCGATATTATTGGCGCAGAAATTTTGGATGAAAACAGATCCTTTAAATTTATCAAAGGCCCCTTATTTTCGAATATCATTTTGGCCGATGAAATCAATCGAACTCCGCCTAAAACACAATCTGCTTTGCTCGAAGCTATGCAAGAAAGAAGTGTTACGGCAGGTGGGACTAATTACAAATTACCTGCTCCATTTTTCGTTTTAGCAACACAAAACCCGATTGAACAAGAGGGGACTTATCCCTTACCTGAAGCACAACTCGATCGTTTTATGTTCAATGTCTGGGTTGATTATCCGTCTTTTGCTGAGGAAATGGCGATCGTGAAATCAACTACAACCAATCAAGTTATCACCTTGAACCCTATAATTTCAGGGGATGAAATAATGGCGTATCAAGATTTGATTAGACGAATTCCTGTCGCAGATAATGTGTTAGAATATGCAGTAAAACTAGTTGCTAGAACGCGATTGAATGATGCCTCAGCGCCTAAGATAACTAAAGATTATTTAACCTGGGGAGCCGGACCAAGGGCGTCACAGTACTTAATATTGGGAGCAAAAACCCATGCTGCAATCAACGGGAAATTTTCTCCCGATATTGAAGATGTGAGATTAATTGCAAAACCAATCCTTAGGCATCGTCTTGTTCGTAATTACCGTGCAGAAGCGGAAGGATATTCCATGGATAAAATCATAGAAGAATTATTATGAATTTAGATTTTAGTGCCCTATTTGGACTTCAAGGTCTATTCTATTTATTGGTTCTTTCCTTGTTGGAAATCGTTTTAGGCATTGATAATATTATTTTTATAAGTATTGTTACTGAAAAACTTCCAAGCGAAAAAAGAAGGTTTGCGCGGAATATTGGATTAACCCTTGCTTTAGTGGTACGTTTAGTACTATTAGGATTTGTTTCATGGATTATGGGAATGACAAAACCATTCTTTGAAGTTATGGGACATCCATTTTCTGGTCAAAGTTTGGTTTTATTATTGGGAGGGCTTTTTCTGATTTATAAGAGTACAATTGAAATGCATAACAGCGTTAAAGGTCACGAAGAAACTGAAAAACCAGGAAAAAAAGCACTGTCTGCAATAATACTTCAAATTGTGTTCATTGATATCGTTTTCAGTTTTGATTCTATTATTTCTGCCATTGGAATGACGAGTGGAATGCAAAAAGACACTGGTGGAGATCCGCTGATAATCATTTATCTTGCAGTTATTATTTCTATGATTGTCATGTTGATTTTCTCTAAACAAATCAGTGATTTTATTCAAAATAACCCCACAGTAAAGATGATTGCACTGGGCTTTTTAGTTACAATTGGTGTTTTATTAGTTGCTGAAGCTTTCGGTCAACACATTCCCAAAGGGTATGTTTATTTTGCCTTATCCTATTCCTTGTTTGTTGAATTTTTAAATATTCGAATGAGGAAAAATAAAAGTCAGCATTAAATGACATTAAGCGAGGCAAGAGCATATCTTTCCTTATATCAATTTGAGGGAATTCAGGAATGTTACGAAGATTATGTTTTCGAGCAAAAACGGTTTTTTAAGGAAAAACAAGTACACCCCAAACTGTACGAATCAAAATTTATTAAAATTAAAAAAGCAATAGAAGCATTTACAATAATTCAGTATAAAGAGAGCCAAGATCCAACTGATTTTTACTGTGAGCCTTTTAATTATACTGGGCTTATTTTATCAGACTTCCACGCTTTTCACCGTGTGAAGAATCAATTTTTCACTCTGCTATACCAAGCAACATCTTTGTCGAAAATTATATCAATTGCCAAATGCATTCTAGATAATGAATTAAAGTATGCTGAAACCTGGAAGCTATTGAATGTGGCTTTGCCAGAAGAAACTCCCACTAAAATAGTTGATCCAATGATGGTGCTATCCGATGTTATTGCACTAGAAAAAAAAGGTGTCGTATCAAACAAGGACTACAATCCTATGTTAAACTTAGAGTTCCAAAATTTAAATGCCGAAATAAATCGACTAACTAAGATTAGTCATTGAGTTTTAACACAGCCAAGAAAGCCTCTTGTGGAACCTCCACCCTTCCTATTTGGCGCATGCGTTTTTTACCGGCTTTTTGTTTCTCTAACAATTTCCTTTTTCGAGAAATATCACCACCATAACATTTAGCAGTTACGTCCTTTCTCAATGCTTTTATGGTTTCACGCGCAATTATTTTTGCGCCAATTGCTGCTTGAATTGGAATTTCGAATTGTTGACGTGGAATTAATTCTTTCAATTTCAAACAAATTCTTTTCCCTAAATCAAATGCATTATTTCTATGAACCAATGCCGATAAAGCATCTACTTGTTCTGCATTCAGCAACAAATCCATTTTAATAAGATCAGATTCTTTGTACCCAATTGGGTGATAATCAAATGATGCGTATCCTCTTGAAACCGTTTTTAATCGATCATAAAAATCAAAGACTATTTCTGCTAAAGGCATTTCAAATGTTAATTCAACACGATCCTGTGTCAAATAAACCTGGTTACTTATTTCTCCCCGCTTTTCAATACACAAAGTCATTATGGATCCAACATATTCTGATTTTGTGATCACCTGAGCTTTGATGTATGGTTCCTCTATACGTGCCATTGTCCCTGGATCAGGCAATTCCGATGGGTTATTGACAATCACATGTACATCGGGGGTTCTATTCATAAAGGCATGATAAGATACATTGGGAACAGTTGTGATAACGGTCATATTGAACTCACGTTCCAAGCGTTCTTGAATGATTTCCATGTGTAACATTCCTAAGAATCCACACCGAAAACCAAATCCTAAAGCAGCTGAAGATTCAGGTTCGAAAACCAAAGAAGAGTCATTCAATTGTAATTTTTCCATGGAATAACGCAATTCCTCGTAATCTTCAGTGTCTACGGGATAAATCCCAGCAAAAACCATTGGCTTTACATCCTCAAATCCTTTAAGTGCAAATTTACATGGGTTTTGAGTACCTGTAATCGTATCACCAACTTTTACTTCGTTGGCTTGTTTAATCCCTGAAATAATGTACCCAACATCTCCTGCTTTCACTACATTCTTAGGAAGCAAATCCATTTTTAACACACCAATTTCATCAGCATTATAGGACTTACCTGTGTTAAAAAACTTTACTTTTTGTCCTTTAAGAAGGGTGCCATTCAATATGCGATAATAAGCAATAATTCCTCTAAATGGATTAAAAACAGAATCAAAAATCATTGCTTCCAAAGGCGCGTTTTCATCTCCTTTAGGGCTAGGAACGCGCTCAATTACGGCTTTCAAAATCTCATCCACTCCAAGCCCAGTTTTACCTGAGGAAAGAATAATATCTTCAAGTTTACACCCAATTAATTCAATAATTTGATCAGAAACTTCTTCGGGCATGGCGCTCGCCAAATCCATTTTATTTAAAACTGGAATAATCTCTAAATCATGTTCAATTGCCAAATACAAATTGGAAATAGTCTGTGCTTCAATTCCTTGTGTGGCATCAACAATTAACAAAGCCCCCTCACAAGCAGCAATGGAACGTGAAACCTCGTAGGAGAAATCAACGTGCCCTGGAGTATCAATTAAATTCAGGATATAATCTTGCCCTTCAAATGTATAATTCATCTGTATAGCATGACTCTTGATAGTAATGCCCCGTTCACGTTCAATATCCATATCATCCAGCGCTTGTGCTTGCATATCACGATCAGCAATCGTTCCTGTAGTTTGTAATAAACGATCAGCAAGAGTACTCTTACCATGGTCAATGTGCGCGATTATGCAAAAGTTTCGAATGTTTTTCATAGATAATTCAGTGTCAACAAAAGTACATTAAAAAACGCATGCACAGAAAACGCGACCCATATTTTTAAGGTGAATCAAATTATTATACAAAATGACAATTTGGCCTGAACTCCAAAAACAACTAATGTAATTCTATCGTATATGACACCGATTCCAATTGATTTGGCGGTAATAAATGTACTCCCATTTTTTTTTCTAAATCATCAGTTGAATTAAGATGGTCTGCCCAGCCCCACCATGGTTCTATGCAAAAAAATGGAGCGAAAATCTTTGTCCAAAAACCTACTGCCCCCCAAGTATTCGATGACAATGTCACAATTGGCCCTTGAATTTTATGTGTTAATGTTACCGCTGAAAAAGGAGGGGATTTAAAAACTAAGGCATCATTTTCAAACAATCCATTATCAAGGGAAAGTTGGTTATTTATCTCCATTTGTTCTAGTTTACACGAGTAAAACGGCCCCTCTAAAAAAGATCTTTCCAACCGCATTGATTGTTGAAAATCTAATTGATATTCAGTTAAGTCACCCTGAATAGCAAAACCTGGATGACCACCAACAGAGTACGGCATACTATGCGGATTCAAATTTCTTGTTTGAAATGAAACTTCGATTGAATTGAGAATCAACCGATAGGTAACCATAAATTCGAATTCAAAAGGATACTGAACTTTAGTTTGTGCGGAAGACCTCAGTAAAAGTCGTACCTCATCTCTTTCCTTTTTTATAACTTCAAATACACAATCACGGGCAAATCCATGTTGGTTCATTTGAAATTTTTGACCTTTATAAGTAAAACTATCATCAATCAATCTTCCAACAATTGGAAATAAATTGGGTGAAGTACGATTCCATATTGAATCGTCTTTTTTCCACAAAACATTTGGGGCTCCCTTGCGTTTTAATACAATTAATTCAGCACCCATGGGAGCAATTTCAGCGTGTATAAATTTATTTTCAATCCGAATCATATTCCGAAAGTACAATTTTTATAGGGAATAATTTCTTCCAGGGAACGATTTGACAATTCCATCCATTTCCATTGAAAACAACATTGAATTTACTTCTGCCACAGATTTATTCAAATCCAACATAATTTGATCGAAGTGCATTTTACCTTTATGAGTAAGTAAATGAAATATTTTAATGGCGTTCGGATCAAGTAATTCCTGAGGGATAGATTGAGAAGCAACCCTTTTCTGAACATTATTACAATGTAGTTCCCAACTCATAAGATTTATAATATCAGCTGCTGATGTGACTAAATGAGCCATATTCTTTTGAATGAGCAAATTGCATCCTTTTGAATTTTCTTGACTAATTCCACCGGGAAACGCAAATACGTCCTTATTATAATCAAAAGCTAATTCCGCAGTAATCATTGAGCCTCCTTTAACTTTACTTTCAATAATAACCAGGCCATCAACCATTCCTGCGACAATTCTATTTCGCATGGGAAAATTAACCCGATCAGGCAACGTTTTCGAGGGAAATTCCGTGAGTAGGCCTCCTTTATTTTCACACATTTCTTTAGCGATTGCTTGGTGTGTAAAAGGATAAATCCGATCCAACCCGTGACCTAAAACCCCGACTGTAGATAAGCCAGAAGTTAATGCGGCTTTGTGTGAATTGTAATCTGTACCGTATGCCAATCCACTTATGATCTGTACATCAAAAGGTTTAAGTTCATAAATAAGTTGCCTTGTAATTTCTTTCCCATAATCGGACGCTGTTCTTGTTCCTACTATAGAAAGCACTTTCGCAGGATTGGGATCAAAATCACCTTTAGAATAGAGCAACAAAGGAGCATCAGCACATTGCTTTAAACGGCGTGGATAGTTACTTTCGAGTAAAAAATGAGTGGTTAAATTATACTTTTCGACAAACTCCAATTGTACTTTTGCTAATTCGATCGCTTGATCACGCTGCATTTTAGTCAGCAAAGATTTTGAAATTCCTGTAATATTTTGTAGCTCATTAATAGTTGATGAGAAAATTACCTCAATGTCTGGAACCTTGGATAACAAGAGAGTAGCCTTTCGCGGGCCAATTCCTCTTAAATATGTCAAGGCAATTTGAAATAGTTGTTGTTGTGTTTTCAATTTTTTTTAGTAGTTTCGAATACTTTAATTTACAAAGAATTTTTGAGTTATGAATGGTAAACGAGTAATTTTTGCACTATTTTTTTTAGCATCAACGCTTGTAAGTTTTTCTCAAACGAAAGGAATTATAGTAGATGCATCGACAGATATTGGTATTCCGGGAGTGAAATTAATTTGTTCAGATGGTTCTAAAACTTCTACAAACAGTTCAGGAGAATTTTCTGTAACGATAAAAAAATACCCGGTTTGGATAAAAGTTAAATATGCAGATTTTGATAGAGATTCATTATTCGTTTCAAAAGATACGGTATTGGATTGGAAACTTAATCCTACTGCACAAAACATGAAAACAATGGTTATTTCATCTAGTAGAAGAATCCAAGCGATCGAAGAGGTGCCTGTTTCAATGGAGGTAATCAAACCTGCTTTAATAGACAACAAGGGGCTATCGAATTTAGAACAAGTTGTTGACCAAAGCCCCGGTGTATATGCAATGGATGGGCAAGTAAGTATTCGCGGAGGTGGTGGATATGCTTATGGAGCAGGAAGTCGAGTTGTTTTATTGTGGAATGGTGTTCCCATGCTTTCACCAGACATAGGAGATGCAAAATGGAACGCCATTCCGATGGAGCAAACCGATCAAATTGAAATTATTAAAGGTGCTTCCTCTGTTTTGTATGGAAGTGGTGCTTTGAATGGGGTTATTTCTTTAAGTGAAAAAGAAGCGAATCCTAAGGGGGAATTGAAAATCAAGGTTCAGTCTGGTATTTACGATAATCCAAGAAGAAAATCCATGCAATGGTGGGTGAAAAATCCTATGTTCTATTTGGCCGACATTTATCACAGCAAAGCCCAGAAAAATTGGGGATATACCATTGGAATAAATCTGTATTTAGATTCTGGATTTCGGCAAGGTGAACAAGAGAAAAGATTACGTGTAAATGGTTCACTTTATTACAAGCCATTAAAAATTAAAAATTTCAAAACTGGATTGAGTTATAACCTCCAATATCAAGACCTGGGTGTTTTTGTGTTGTGGAAAAATGATTCGATGGGCTACCAGGCTATGGATAATACCCTGTCTCGTCAAAAAGCCATTCGATTTAATATCGATCCTTATTTGAAATATTATGACAAGAAAAACAACCGGCACTTTTTAAGAAGTCGGTATTATTTGGTTACAACCGGAAATGATCAAAATTATTACGATGCTTCTTTTGCCCAAATGATTTATGCAGATTATCAGTTCCAGAAAAAAATAGGTGAAAACAAAAATATCACATTGGGAGCCATGAATAACAACAGCTTTATTCGAAGTTGGGTTTTTGGAGATCATACTTCTCAAAACACAGCGGTTTACGGCCAGTTTGAAGGGAAATTTTGGAATAAAGTAGACTGGACAGTAGGAATGCGTGTTGAATACTACCAATTAGACACATTAAAACCAGATTCAAGGTTTCAATTCACTGATTCTGTGTCCATGCCTATTTATCCGGTATTTAGAACTGCCGCCCATTATGCCCTAACAAAATATAGCCACCTTCGAATTTCAGCAGGTCAAGGAATTCGTTTTCCATCTATTGCAGAACGATTTGTTTCAACCTCCGTTGGTGGATTAGTAATTTTCAAAAATCCAGATTTAAAGCCAGAAAAAGGATGGTCGGGAGAGATTGGATGGAAGCAGTTGGTGAAAATTGGGGAATGGAAAGGAGCAATTGATATAGCCGCTTTTATTAACGAGTACAGTAATATGACGGAATTTACTTTTGGAGTATATAAACCAGATTCCATTGGTACATTGCAAGTTTCAGATCCGAATGCGATAGATTATTTTTATAAATGGGTTGGTTTTCAAGCACAAAATGCAGAGCGTGCTCGAATTACAGGTGTTGAGTTTTCATTTAATAGCACTGGGAAAATTAAAAATGTTGATATTACTTCTTTGAT
>CAMAQX010000048.1 GCA_945860455.1 Lishizhenia tianjinensis | reverse complement strand
CTACCAGTGCTATCTCCAAAACAAGCAACATTTTCAATATCAAATAAAACATCTATTGGAGCTTGTGGTTGAATCAATTGAACATTTAATGTGTCATCGCATCCATTAACATCAGTAACAATTACTTGGTAATTACCGGAAGGAATATTCCCAATGTCCTCGCTTTGATTATTCGTTGACCAATCAAAACTATAATTTGGCGTTCCTCCGTTTACCGATAAATCAATTGAACCTGTGGATGCTCCAAAGCATAAAACATCTTGATGGGTTTCTGTTAATTGAATCGGAGCTAATGGTTGCAAAACAAACGTTGAGATTGAATCTTTACAGTTATTGGCATCCGTAACAATAACCTCATAGTATCCAGAATCGAGCGCGAAAATATCTTGGTTGACTTGTCCGTTACTCCAGTTGTAAGAATAATTCGGAGTTCCGCCAGTTACCGATAAATTAATTGAACCAGTAGATTCACTAAAACATCCAACGTTCACTTGGGTTAAGGAGAGTGTTACCGCTTGAGCAGGTTGTGAAACGGCATAAATAAAGTTACGAATACAACCGTTGGAGTCTGTAATTTGAACAGAATAACTACCAGTGGTTAATGAATCAATGTCTTGGGTTGTTTGACCATTAGACCAAAGATACATGTATGGAGGCATTCCTCCTGAAACAGTAATGTCTAAATACCCATCGCTGCCACCGAAACAATTCACAGGGCTCATTAATGCAGTGGATTGAATTTGGGTAGGTTGATAAATCGCTGTATCAACTAGAAGTTGACACCCATTTGCATCACTAATAATAACTTGATAGTTTCCGGCTATTAAGTTTATCAAATCTGCTGTGTTTAGGGAATTCGACCATGAATAATTGTACGGATTAGTTCCACCGAAAACACTTAAATCGATAGCCCCTAATGCAGCACCAAAACACGGGTTGTTAGTGGTAACTAGACTATAAGTTAATGGCGCAAGAGGCTGACCGATTTGGGTAGTATCATAAGCTAAACATCCATTTGCATCGGTAACGATTACTGAGTATTGTCCTGCAATCAGGTTACTTATCCCCGGCGTGGTGGCTAGATTACTCCATGCATAGGTATACGAAAGAACGCCTCCTTGAACGGAAGAACTGATACTACCAGAAGCATTTCCATAACATAATACATTAGTTGGATTTAAATTGACCGTAAGTAAATTTGGCTGCGTAACAGTAATGTTAGCCGTTGATTGACAATTATTTACATCTGTTACAACAACGGAATAATTTCCTATTGTTAATCCTGTTGCGGTTTGTGATACTTGTCCGTTTGACCATAAATAAGTGTAACCGGGTGTGCCGCCAAGAGCAGTTATAGTAGCTGTTCCTGTAGCTTGAGAGTAACAAATAACCGGAGTCATTGAAATTTGGGAGGTTAATACTGATAGGGGTTGTGAAACAAAATAGGATTGTGTTGCACTGCATCCTTTGAAATCAGTGGCGGTAACTGTATAAGTTCCGGATTGTAAATTATATTGATCTTCAATGGATGAGGTATTCGACCAATTATATACATAATTACCATTTCCACCATTTGCAGTTATATTGATTGATCCATTAGTGCCACCAGTACACGAAACGGGTGTTACAATTCCTGAGAGTGATACTGCAGCAGCTGGTTGGATAATCGCTACAGTGGTTGATGTTGTACAATTGTTCCCATCCGTTAGAATTAACGTGTAATTCCCTGCTGATAAATTACTTATGTCTTGCGTGGTTGCTTGATTGCTCCATGTATATTGGTAATTTCCAACGCCTCCTGCTGGAGTAATATCAATGGATCCCGTGCTGTTTGAAAAACAATTAACATCTATGTGCCCTTGTCCAATCACCAAATCTAAAGGTTGATAAACCAGCGCCGAATGAAGATAAGTACATCCATTTGCATCTGTAACAGTAAGTGAATAATTTCCAGCGGCTATATTTGTTAAATCTTCATTTGTTGAACCATTAGACCAAGAATAGGAGTAAGGTGCGGTTCCTCCTAAGGTTGTGACTTGTATAGATCCGGTTAATTGTCCAAAACAACTTACATCAACAATAACATCAGTTGTTACAAGTGCACTATCGGGCTCATCAATTAGAACCGAGATAAAAGATTGACATGTGTTTACATCAGTCACAATTACAAAGTAATTTCCGCTAGCTAAACCAGTTGGGTCCTGTGAAATTTGTCCATTAGACCATGCATAACTGTAGTTCGGTGTTCCCCCAGTTACGGTTAGGTCAATGCCTCCATTTATTCCTGAAAAACAGGATACATCCGTGTAAGTCGTTGAAAGAACAAGAGTATTTGAAGGATCCAAAATAGGAATTACAATTGTGTCTGAACATTGATGATTGTCTGTTACAAAACAGGTGTAAACGCCAGCCACCAAATTTTGAATATCCTGAATAGTTTGATTATTGTTCCAAATATAATTATAGGGACCTGTTCCGCCGGATAACGATAAATCAATAGTTCCTTGCAATGCACCAACGCAAATGGCATCCGTGTGGGTTTCTGTTAAAGTTAGTGGGGAATTTGGTTGTTGTAGGTTAATTGTCCGATTTGCTTGGCATCCGTTATTATCTGTAACAGTAACAAAATAAATTCCAGCTGAAAGAGTTAAAAGGTCTTCTTGTGTCGAACCATTTGACCAAACAAAACTGTATGGAGCGGTTCCGCCATTTGGTATTAAGTTGATTGACCCTGTATTATTTCCAAAACAAAGAACATCAACTTGTGAGTGTACTAAACTCAACAGAGCAGGTTCTGTAATTACAGTATCTCCTATTATTAAGCATCCATTTTGGTCAGTAACAGTTAAAAGGTAATAGCCCGATCCAACAGCAGGGAGATCTTCCGTCAATGCTCCGTTATTCCATGAATAGGAATAAGGAATTGTTCCGCCCGAAATAGAAACATCAATATTTCCGTCAATTCCACCGAAGCAATCCGGTTCATCCATGGTTTGTACAAGCGAAAGTGGAGCCACTGGTTGTGTAATCGTTGCATTATTGGTTGAAATACAATTATTTGCATCCTTAATTTGAACGCTATAATTTCCAACTGTGAGATTCGCAAGATCCTCTGAGGTTAAAGTGTTTGACCAAATAAAAGTATATGGTGCTGTTCCTCCGAATGGAGTTAAATTAATCGCGCCGGAAGCTCCACCAAAACAAGCAACTGGAGATACAGCAATGCTTGATGAAAGTGCTGCATTAGGTTGGGTTACCGTAATTGCTAAAACAGAAGTGCATCCCTTGAAATCAGTTACTGTCACCGAATATGTTCCTGAAATTAACAAAGTGATGTCTTGTGTTGTTTGTCCAGTTGACCATAAATACGTGTAAGGAGTAGTTCCCCCTGAAATCGTAATGTCTATACTACCTGTATTGTTTCCAAAACATTTTACGTTCACATGAGTTTGAGTGATTGTTAATGGGGCCGCAGGTTGAGTGATACTAATGGTAGATTGCTTTGTGCATCCATTTAAATCCGTTGCGGTTACAGCATACGAACCAGCTGAAAGTGAACTAATGTCTTCAGAGGTTTGACCTCCGGGAGTCCACGTGTAGCTATATCCTGGAGTACTTCCTGAAGCCGTTAAATTAATAGATCCGTTTGCTCCACCAAAACAGGAAACGTTAATTTTTGAATTGGTAAGAACGATAGTAGTTGGTTGGGTTAGTGTAACAGAACTTGTTTTTATGCAACCATTGGCATCTGTTATTGTAGCTGTATAAGTTCCAGCAGCTAAATTTGAAATGGATCCAGTTGTTGCCCCCCCTGAAGACCATGATATTGAATAGGGTGAGGTTCCGCCGGAATAAGAAACCGAAGCAGATCCATCAGAAGCACCAAAACAACTAATGTTTTTACCATTGTAGTTCGAAGTTATCGTCGCTTGAGCAGTTAAAGCCGTTGGTTGCGTAATTGTATAACTAGCAGTTGCTGTACACGTGTTTTGATCTGTTGCTGTAACTGTATAACTACCTGGTCCTAAACTTGAAATGGTTGATGTAGTTGCATTATTGCTCCAAACATAAGTGAAGGGGCTATTTCCAACCCCAACTACACTTATTGCCCCATTATTAGCATTAAAACAAAGGCTATTTGTTACGCTATTTTGTTGTACTGAAGGATTGGGGTGAATAATGACACTGTCCAGTAAATTGTTGTATGTACATGATCCATCTTGCAATGAAATGCTTAATGAATACATACCCGCATTAACTGAACTGGCATTTGGTATAGTTATAGAAGATGAATCCGAGGTAAATCCATTCGGACCTGTCCAAGAATAATTTGCATAAGAAGAATAAGGAGAGGAAAGAACTAAGCTATCTCCTATACAGAATGGAGCATTGTCGGTAATGGCCATTGTTGGGCAATTGGGAGCAAAAATAGATATTAGGTTACTAGAAGAGGATGGACAACCATTTGCGTCGTACAAATCTGAGGCTCCACCATTGTTATAAGAATTACTGGAAATGCCCCCTGTTCCAAAAATGTAAGCTTTGTTTTCAAGCGTACTATCACAACTTAAAATAACACAATCGTTTACTACACGCACTCTGAATCGAACCACGGCACTGTCTGAACCAGTGGCAGTATTTAACATGAGCCCACCTATGGAATTTGTTGCCCCACTGTTTACGCGCGCTTTGATAATTCGATTAATCGGATCGTATTCTGCTTGATCATCTCCAGCGGCATCTGTTTTTGTTCCAACGAATGGACCGTTCAAATAACTAATTGAATTAGGAACGTAATCCGTTCGGATATCTAAGGTATCATTAATGAAGGTGTTAAAAGATTGGTCAGACCCTATATTCTTACCTACTATGGTATATTCTAAAATGTCATTGGGCTGCGCAGGTGCGCCATTTAGATCGTTGATATAAACCGTTGCGCGCAAGTCAGGCTCGTAAATATCGATGGCAGAGGTAATTACTCGTGGTAAGATGGCGTCCTGGGTCGTTGCAACTCTTACTGTAGCCGACGTTGCACTATTCGGAAGATACGTTTGGGTTGTGTTATTCGGTGAAAAGATACCAGCATCAAATCCTAAGGTGTTATTGTAACTGGGAATTCTGTAGGGAGTTAATGCTCCATTGTAGGTCAATGTGCTATTAAAAAAATCATTGGCATTTCTTAAAGGATCAGGTACATTTAAAAAAGTTCCGTTCCCGTTGAATTGTAAATTATCTCCTTGAATCGAGCGATCCCCCTCATACGCAACAACCCCTAATTCAAAACTAACGGGACCAACTGATGGCGTTGTAAAACCCGAAATCGGAATGTCAAGATCATTGCCGCTACTCACATAAGCCATCCCATCAAAAACGGTTAAATTTCGCATGGATTGAAGTGAGTTTTTATAAACTACCACTATAGTCCAAGCACCAAACAAATTATTTGATCCGGTTCGGGAAACAATATTGGCAACTGTAAAACGACCGTTTCCATTGGTAGGCTGAACAAGTGAAGTAATGTTCTTGTAGCAAAAATATCCGGGCATCGCAAAATTATTATTACCAGGAATGGTAGTAACATCTAGTAAATCATCAGCTGTTAGATTAACGTAATTACCATTATCCACCTTTAATTTTACTTGGTTTCTGAAAGCATAATTTGTCGTTGTTGTCGTGATTCTTGCAGACCAATAAAGTCCCGCCCAAGAAATTTCGCTGCACATGTCAAGGTTCAAACTATCACTACTAGACATCCATGTGGCAGTTGTATTGTCTGTGTCAACATATCCCAGAGTGATTCCGCCATCTTGGTTGTGATTACCGGAGGGAGGAAATTGATTTTGATACGTTGCACAATTGGCATTACTCGTATTACATGTCAAAGCAACATTTGATAGTAGCATTATACCACCTTTTTGATTTGTTTGATAACGAATGTTAAAAGGAGAAACAATTTGACTGTGTGAAGCAAAATGGAACATTGATAATGTTATGATTATCAGTAATATATAAATTTCCTTAAGGTAAAGAGATTTTCGTAGTATCATTTGCTTGGTAAAAAAACGAATAAAAATGCAGTTACGTTGCCTTTTCGTACCTAAAAGAAAGGAAAGTTCTATTTAATTTGAAAATCTTAACATCTTGAAGTAATAACAAGCTTTTGATTGAATTGTTGAAATATGTTAAAGCACGCCTTAATTTGTGGTAAATTCAAAATAAATTAGTCCATTCTCCCAGATTTTACCTAATTTTATAAAAATGGCAGTTTTGCGGATTTATTTCTTGCTAATTCGGAAATTTCGAACAACCAAATAGTATCGTTTTACTCTCCCATTTATTAAGTAAATTACTTTATACACTAATGCGAAACAGAATTTAAATGGGGAGATCACAGGAAACTTTTAATAAAAAAGAAAAAGATAAAAATAAACTTAAGAAGCGCCAGGAAAAGTCAATCAAAAAAGAAGAAAGAAAGGCAAACACCAAAGGTGGAGGTCTTGAAAATATGATGGCTTATGTAGATGAAAATGGAAATATTTCAGATACACCAATGGATCCGAAAGTTCGCAAAGCGATTAGCGCAGAATCTATTGAAATTGGAATCCCAAAGCGTGAAGATATTCCAAATGATGGAAAACGAACGGGTAAAGTTGCATTTTTCAATTCTTCCAAGGGCTATGGTTTTATCAAAGACTTAGAAACTCAGGAAAATATTTTCGTTCATATTAACGCTATTTCTGGTGAAATAGCTGAGAATGATAGTGTTACGTTTGAAATGGCTAGAGGTCCAAAGGGCTGGAATGCTGTTAATGTGAAAAAGAACTAAATAAAATTCAAGTATTGACCTAAGTTGTCAATGGGCTTTATCAAATTTACATTTTAAATTATTTTTTTTAAACTGCATGTAATCGAAGTTAGGGAAACCTAGCTTCGATTTCTTTTTGATTTATATTTTTCTCATTACGACTTTCTTGGGATGTTGGGTGTGAAAATTACAAGTTTTTCTGAGAGAATTGTGGTTTGAATTTTATTTCAATACGTTAACAAAGCCTAATCAATTTGAATTTACTAGGTTTTACACTTTTTTATCCTTTTTTTATCCCTACCTTTGCGACTAATTTTTAATATAGTATATGACATTTGAAGAACTCGGATTGGATGGTGCAGTTTTGAAGGCATTAACCGAATTAGGTTTCGAAACACCAACCCCGATTCAAGAACAGGCAATTCCAGCCTTATTAAACCAACAAAGAGACTTAGTCGGTTTAGCACAAACAGGAACAGGTAAAACCGCAGCATTTGGACTTCCGTTAATTAATAATATCAACAGTAAAAAGGGCATTCCACAAGGTCTAGTTCTTTGTCCTACGCGTGAATTGTGCTTACAAATTACGAAAGATTTGGAAAGCTTTTCAAAATTCATGGAATTGAGTATCGTTTCCGTTTATGGAGGCACTGATATTCGACGCCAAATGTCCGATATCAAAAGAGGAGCACCAATTATTGTTGCAACTCCGGGCCGTTTGATGGATTTAATTAATCGCCGAGCGATTGTATTAGAAGAAATCAAAATTGTAATTTTAGATGAGGCTGATGAAATGTTGAATATGGGTTTCAAAGAAGACCTAGATTCAATTTTAAAACAAACTCCAACTGAAAAAAATGTATGGTTGTTTTCAGCAACTATGCCAACAGAAGTTTCGCGCATTGCTTCCAATTATATGTCAGACCCATTTGAAGTATCAGTGGGACATAAAAATCAAAGTAACGAGAATATTGAGCATACTTTCTATCAAGTTAGAGAGAAAGATCGTTTCGAGGCTGTTAAGCGTTTAATCGATTTTAATCCAACAATTTTTGGTTTGGTGTTTTGCCGTACAAGAATAGAAACTGCAAGTGTCGCAGAGAAGTTAGCAAAAGATGGATATAACGCGGAGCCTTTACATGGTGATTTAACGCAAGCAATGCGTGATCGCGTAATGGATCGTTTCAGAAAACGCGAAATTCAATTATTGGTTGCGACAGATGTTGCGGCTCGAGGATTGGATATCGATAATATTACCCACGTTATCAATTATAATCTTCCCGACGATATTGAGAACTATACCCACCGTAGTGGACGTACAGCTCGTGCTGGAAAAACAGGGAAATCATTGATTTTTATCAATGCCCGTGAAACAGGAAAAATTCGTCAGTTAGAAAGACAATTACGCGCTCCAGTAACCAAAGGAATGATTCCTTCAGCTGCTGAAAT
The DNA here is from genome assembly GCA_945860455.1 of Lishizhenia tianjinensis. GTDB lineage: Bacteria > Bacteroidota > Bacteroidia > Flavobacteriales_D > Crocinitomicaceae > UBA952. The sequence goes on along the minus strand of CAMAQX010000048.1, from coordinate 4,620 downwards.
TTGTGAAGTTCAATTAATGAAACTTGTATCACGAGTGGAAGAAATTGAGGTTAAAGAAAGAGATATTGCAGGTTTTGTTCCAATGTTGTTGGAGAAGTTTGAAAATCTTTCCAAAGAAGAGGTGATTAAAAAATTCATCTCCATGGAGTTTAATCGTTTTATTGAATATTACGAACGTGCTGGAGATTTGAATATTGACGAACGCGATAAAGGAGCTCGTGGTAGAGATCGTGATTTTGAAAGTGGAGGTTTTGAACGTGGTGGAAGAGAAAGAAGAGATCGAAATGATCGTGGTGATCGCAATGATCACGGTGGTCGTTCAGGAAATGAAACTGAAGAAGGTAAAACACGATTTTTTGTGAGTGTTGGTCGTGATCAGAATTTTAATCCTGGAGCTATGGTTCGTGTTATATGCGATTCAACGGGATTAAGTTCTAATTTGATTGGCCGTATTCAAGTGATGAGTGGTTTTTCATTTTTTGAAGCTGATACTGAGCATACAAATGCAATTCTAAAAAACGTAAATGGCCAAAACTACGAAGGGAATACGCTTCGTGTTGAGGTGACCAAAGAACGCGATAGTAGTGGTGGTGGTTCAAGGTCTGGAGGTGAGCGCTCTTCAGGTGGTTCATATGGTGGCCGCTCTTCAGGTGGTTCATACGGTGGTCGTTCTTCAGGAGGTTCATTCGGTGGCCGTTCTTCAGGATCTGGAAGTAGTTTCGGAGAAAGAAGAGATCGTGATCGAGGTGATTCATCGGATAGAAAACCTTTTGGAGAAAAAAGAGCATTTGGATCTGATAAAGGTTCCACTGGATCAAGAGATAGAAAACCGGGTGGATTCGGTAGAAAACCTAAATATTAATCAAACAAATTGCGGTTTAATAAATCAAACGAACGCAATAGAAAAAATCCAGTATGGAAATTAGAAATATAGCTATTATTGCCCACGTTGACCACGGAAAAACTACTTTGGTTGATAGAATGATTGAAGCGGGGAACTTCGTGAATGAGAGAAATAGACCTACGGGAGAATTGATGCTTGATAACAATGATTTGGAGCGTGAGCGTGGAATCACAATCGTTTCCAAAAACGTATCGGTAGCCTATAAAGGAACAAAAATCAATATTATTGATACTCCAGGTCACGCCGACTTTGGAGGTGAGGTAGAGCGTGTGCTAAACATGGCTGATGGAGTTTGTTTGTTGGTAGATGCTTTTGAAGGACCAATGCCCCAAACTCGTTTCGTTTTAGGGAAGGCATTAGCCCTAGGGTTAAATCCACTTGTAGTTATCAATAAAGTAGATAAAGAGAATTGTACTCCGGAAGAAGTGCACGAAAAAGTGTTTGATTTGATGTTCGAATTAGATGCAACGGAAGAACAACTAGACTTTCCAGCTATTTATGGTTCGGCAAAAAATGGTTGGATGTCTGATGATTGGAAAAATCAAACAGATAGTATTACTCCTCTTTTAGACAAAATCATCGATTATTTTAAACCAATTGAAATTGAGGATGGTAATTCCCAGCTCTTGATTACTTCCTTGGATTATTCTTCCTTTGTTGGTCGGATTGCTATTGGTCGACTAACTAGGGGTATTATCAAAGAAAACATGCCAATTCTGTTAGCTAAACGGGATGGAACATTGGAAAAACACCGAATTAAAGAAGTTTATGTTTTTGAAGGATTGGAACGCAAAAAAGTTGATCTGGTTCAGCCAGGAGATATTTGTGCAATAACGGGTATTGAAGGCTTTGATATCGGTGATTGTATTTGCGATGCAGAAGATCCGGAGCCGTTGCCAACAATTAGTTTAGATGAACCAACAATGTCCATGTTGTTTTCGATTAATGATTCACCTTTCTTCGGAAAAGAAGGGAAGTTTATCACTTCTCGTCACATTCAAGAGCGATTGGAAAAAGAATTGGAAAAGAATTTGGCAATGAGAGTTGCTCCTACTAATAAGGCTGATAAATGGATGGTTTTTGGTCGTGGGGTATTGCATTTGTCCGTATTGATTGAAACAATGCGCCGTGAAGGCTATGAGCTTCAAGTTGGCCAGCCTCAGGTGATTATTAAGGAAGTTGAAGGTGTGAAGTCTGAGCCAATTGAAGAATTGACAATTGATTTACCTGAAAGTATGAGTGGAATTGCAGTGGAGGCAGTTACTCGCCGTAAAGGTGATTTGTTGCAGATGGAAACAAAAGGAGAACGAGTAATTGTTCGTTTCAATATTCCATCGCGTGGTATTATTGGATTGAGAAGTTATTTGTTGACGCAAACTGCTGGAGAGGCCATTATGACTCATCGCTTTTTAGAATACCAGCCAATGAAAGGAGATATTCCAGGAAGACAAAATGGATCGTTGATTTCATTGGAGCAGGGTACAGCCATTCCTTACTCAATCAATAACTTGCAAGATCGCGGAACGTTCTTTATTAACCCAAATGAAAATATTTATGAAGGTCAAGTAATTGGTGAAAACTCAAGGGCAGGCGATTTGTGCGTGAATGTTACAAAGACAAAGAAATTAACCAACATGCGTGCTTCCGGTTCAGATGATAAAGTACGAATTGCACCTGCAAAAGTATTTACATTGGAAGAAGCATTGGAATTCATTCAAGATGATGAGTATGTTGAAGTAACTCCAAAAGGATTACGTATCCGAAAAATTCTTTTACGTGAAGCAGAACGGAAAAGAGGTTCAAAAATCGATTAAGAAATAGTATAGTTTTTCAACTAAGCTGGGTCAGTTTGATTCGGCTTTTTTTATTTTTACATCTGATTAAAATATAATCTTTTATTTGATTAATTATTCGTATATTTAGTTTAAAATGAATATATGAAGAATGAAATTGACGTAAATGGACTAACCGTTCAACTAAAAAAGCAGAAAGGTGATGATTATATTTCGCTGACGGATATTGCGAAAAAGAAAAATTCTATTGAGCCTAAAGATGTTGTTAAAAATTGGCTTCGTTCAAAATCTACTTTGGAATTTTTAGGCTTATGGGAAAGGTTAAACAATTCAAATTTTAAAGGGGTCGAATTCGACTCCTTATTGAAAGATTCAGGAAGTAACGCATTTACTCTGTCGCCGTCACGTTGGATTGAAAAAACCAATGCTATTGGAATTATTAGCAGTATCGGTAAAAATGGTGGAACCTATGCTCATTCAGAAATTGCGTTGGAATTTGCATCATGGATATCCACAGAATTTAAACTCTATTTGATTACAGAATTAAAGAGATTGAAAAAAAACGAGTCTGAAAGTTTTAACCTCCAATGGTCAGTGCAGCGAACTATCGCAAAAATTAATTATCAAATCCACACTGATGCTATCAAAGAAAATTTGATTCCCACTACTTTGACAAAAGAACAAGTATCGATGATTTACGCCAACGAAGCTGATTTATTGAATGTTGCCTTATTTGGAATAACAGCTCAAAAGTGGAGAGAGCAAAATCCATTATCCGAAGGGAATATTCGTGATCAAGCTACCCTTGAACAGCTAGTTGTCTTAAGTAATATGGAAAGCATCAACGCTTTATTGATTCACCAAGGATTACTATCGCATGAACGAATTTTACAATTGAATCAAGTGGCGATAAGTCAGATGAAATCGCTTGTGGGAGCGAAACAAATTAAAAGCCTAGTAAAATGATTCTATTTCAAAAATTTCATTTCCAACCTTTCTTTCATTTCCTCTGATTATTCCGTAATTTTGCAGTCACTTTATCTTATGGAAAAATTTTCAAAAGTCTTTTTCTCAATGCGTATGATGACGCTTGCGATGCTTGTATTTTTAGTTGCTATTGGAGCGGCAACTTTTATCGAATCGGCAAACGGAATTCAAGCAGCAAAAATATTGATTTACAATGCGTTATGGTTTGAGGTTCTTCTTGTTTATCTCGGAATGAATCTAATTTCCAATATGGTAAAACATCAAATGTTTAAGCGCGAGAAAATAGCCATGTTGTCTTTTCACTTATCGTTTTTAATAATCCTCATTGGTGCTGGAGTAACTCGATTTATAAGTTTCGAAGGATTAATGGTCATTCGAGAAGGTCAATCCGTTAATTATATCTATTCGTCTGATCCGCATTTGAGTATTCGCATCAATGATGGAAAGATGCAGTATAAGTTCAAAGAGAAAATGTTTATGTCAACTATCACTTCAAATGATTTTCATATTCCAGTTGAATTTCCAAGTCATAAAACACCGATAGAAATTAATTACGTGAAATTTGAATCGAAGATGATTGATACATTGATTATCGACCCAAAAATTAATTCAACATTATTGGATATTGTGACCAATGGCATGCAATCTAACTATGTTTCTAAAGATGATTTTGTGATGGCTGGAACGGTTCCAATCTCATTCGAAAAGGCAAATTCGCCAAAAGGTGGAATTGATATTCGTGAAAAGAGTGGAGTGGTGGAAATGAAAACAGACTTAGACCTTCGTTTTTTACCGATGTCTGAAATGCAAAAAGCACGTCAAACGGGTGCTCCAGTTCCCGATAGTTTATTTACCGTCGTTCCTAAAAACGTATGGACTCCGTTTAAAATAACTACTTTGTATCAATCGGGTGAAAATCAATTTGTTTTCAAACAA
>CAMAQX010000047.1 GCA_945860455.1 Lishizhenia tianjinensis | reverse complement strand
TTTTTTGTCCTTGTGGCGGCAAAATAGTTCATTCTACCATCGGGAAGTGAGGCGTCACCCTCAAAAATCCCACCATCCTTACCATAAACTTTTCCATGTAAATTTACGCTGCCATTAAAGTTGTTGTCGTTTAAATTAAATTGAATAATTACGTCATTATCACGATACGAAACAGACAAATTTTGCCTAATTGTATCTGTTTTCGACGTGTTGTTTTTTGAGTCTATTGTTGTTCTAAATGTAGTTATTTTTCCCTCTAATTTTTCAGGAGACCCCGATAATTCAAATTGATATTCTTTTTTATCAAGGGTTAAAGCATATTGCCCACGAAGATCAATTTTTGGTAATACTTTATGAGCCTTTTCTGTGCCTAATAACCAACTGGACAACAGAGTGCCATTTTCTGTAAATGGATCTTTTGAAAAAACATTAAAGCTTGCTAATTTTCCTGGAGACAAGTCCCCTACAGATTTACTCAAGCCTAAAATAGCTGCAGGTTTTGTTGTTAATGCTTCCAATAATTGATTGACTGTTGATCCTCTTGAAATTGATTTTCGAAGGTTAGCCCAGAATTGTTCCGCTTGCTTTATTCCCGTGCTTGTGATTGCAAATGAAATAGTATTTTTTGAAAGGATTGATGGATTGGATGGCGCAAGCTCCCAATGTTTTAAGTCGCTAATCGGAATTTGACGTGCCACATAAGGGTCCTTTACATCGTATGCCTCTGGGTAATTAATTGGGATGATAATGGCTCCGTTCAGGTTTTTATGATTGGGTAACCAAGCGTATTCCTTTCCTGTTCCGATGTAATTCCATGTTTGATTGAATTCCTTAGCAATTTTATCAGCTCGTAGGATTTCCCATTTATCCTCCGTTTTAAAAAAAGAAGGAAGTGATAATTTACTTTTCCATTCCTCCAAGGAAATGTTCCTTTCTTGATTGTTTGAATTGGAATAGTCCTCAAGGTCATAAAATGCTTGCCGTAAAAGTGCAATCGAACCCATTTGTGATGAAGGGTATGTTTGTTGCGAACTACCTTTTGAAAACGAGTAAAAAAGTCCGCTTTGCGATTGAATAAGTTGTTTATTAACGTCATTTTCACCCAAAGAAATTAATGCGGCAGATCCTCTTACAATTCCATCTTGGTAATGAGTCAATGCAATTCCAAAGCCCATTTTTAATAGAGTTTCATTCGATTTGCTATCAATTTCAAATCGAGATGCAGCATCAAACTCAGGATGAATGCTCTCATTCCAATAAGTTGCTCCTTTTGTAATGGAAGTAATTTTTTCCGGTAATCCAATTTGACTGTAAAGTTCAATAAAGGCGGGTAATATCACCTTATTTGTACAGTCTACCAATACAGCTGACGATGGAATTTTGATTTTACTTCCAACGGAAATGACTTTATCACCTTGAATAAGTAAGGTTCCATCTTCAATTTTTTGAGAGGGACTTACATAAATTGTTGCGTGAACAAAAGCAATGAATTCAGGCTTGGAGGGGGCTACTCCGTTTTCGGGTTTTACTTGCGCTGAAAGTTTGATTGAAATTAAAACAAATAAGGCAAGCCAATTTTTTTTCAACATAATTTAGAAAATAAGAGTGTGAAAATACAAAATTTCAGTTGAAATGCCAATTTCCTTATTAACCTTGAATTGAGAATAACTTTGAATGTCAATGGGAAATTCATATCAGTTCAAAAGTTATTTTTGTTTTAATTAATCAATATAAAATGAAGACAGTTGGGATTTTTTGTGGTGGATTTTCATCTGAATTTGAAATATCAATCAAGAGTGCACAAACCATTCAAGATCACTTTCCTCCAGGTTATGACGTGGTGAAAATTATTGTTTCAAAACAAGGTTGGAAAGTTGAAACCCGGGAGGGGATTACGCCTTTTGACATTCAACAAATGACATACAATGTCAATAAATTGGATAAAAAAATTGATTTAGGTATTGTATACATTCATGGTGATCCTGGGGAAAACGGGAAAATTCAGGCATTATTAGACATGCAAGGAATACCTTACTTGAATTCTGGTCCTTTGGCTTCCGCTTTATCCTTCGACAAATGGTTTTGTAATCAATTTTTAAAATCGTTTGGAATTCCGGTAGCTAAATCTTTGCTTTTCACAAATGAAAATGAATATTCTATTGAAAATATTGAGGCTGAATTGGGTTTGCCCGTTTTTGTGAAACCTGCTGATTCTGGTTCTAGTTTCGGCATTTCGAAAGCTAAAACAATCGAAGAAATTGAACCTGCAATGAAAGCAGCCTTCAAAGAAGGGAAAACAGTTGTTGTTGAATCTTTTCTTAACGGGACTGAAGTAACTTGCGGCGTATATCGTGGGATAAACGGCGTTTTTGCTCTTCCGTTAACTGAAATCGCTTCCGATAATGAGTTTTTTGATTATGAAGCAAAATATTTAGGGAAGTCACAAGAAATTACACCTGCCCGAATTTCAGATGAATTGAAAGAAAAAATTCAAATTCAAGCCAAATATATTTATGATCTACTTCAACTGAGATCAATTTCACGAATTGATTTTATGGTGGTCGATAATATTCCGCACGTGATTGAAGTAAATACCACTCCAGGATTTTCTCCTGCAAGTATAGTTCCTCAAATGTTAGCTTGTGCTGGGATTTCGATAACTGATTTTTGGAAAGATATTTTAGAAGTCGAAAATAGGTAAAAAGAATTCCCTACTTTTATATTAAATTATGCTATGAAATATTTCGTTTTTTCCAATCTTTTCTTTTTTAGCTTTGCCTTAATGGCTCAAAAGATTACCGTTTCTGATGCCTCAACTGATTTCGCGATAGGAATTGTCGGAGTAAAACCTAGTTTGCAAGTAAATATCCCTTTTGGTGATATGGATATCGTGGAAAAGTTATTGAAAAAGGAACTGAAAGATTTCAACGGGAAATTAGATGATAAGAAAAATGAATATTTTGTTTCTCTAGGCGAATTGAAAGAATTAGGTAAAAAACAATTTGATGTTTATGCCAAAATCAATGGATCTAAAGATGGTCCTATTACAGTTATTTGGGCTGTTGATTTAGGAGGCGCTTACATGGATAAATCGGTTCATGCTGAACAATATGGAGTCTTTAAAAAAAGATTTGAGAAATTTGCTATTGCAGCTTCTGAGGCTAGCATTGATAAGCAAATAGAAGAGGAAAAATCGATGTTGGGCGAATTGGAAAGGGAAAAAGAAAAATTGATTAATGAGCAAAATGATACTAAATCTGACATCGAGGATTTGAAAAAGAAAATTGCCGAAAAAGAAGGGGATATTCAGAAAGCTAAATCGAAAGAAGAATCTAAGAAGACAGAAATATCCACACAGGAAAACAAATTGAAATCTGTCGAGAAACGCAAGGAACAAATCAAAAATTGATTTCTTTACGCTTAGATAGTTAACTCTAACAGATAATCCAACTGTTCATCTTTACCTAACTTAAATAGGTGTTGGTCAAATTTAATGAAACCTAATTTCTTGTAAAATTTGATAGCAACTGTGTTTTTGGACCAAACACCCAACCAAACTCGATCTATATTTCTCGCCCTTGCAATTTCAATAATGGATTCAAATAGATCTTTTCCATATCCGTTGCCATGGTATTTTTCTAGTAAATAAATACGCTCAATTTCCATACTGTTGTTGTCAATTGGTTTCTTGCGCTTATCTGGAAAATTTAACTTGCAGAACCCCCTTGTAGGCTAGATAACATTCAGATGAAGAACTTCTTATTACAGCTATGAGTTGGAAATCAGAAAGTGATTCTGATACATACAACTTCATGTTTTCTTGAGAATTTAGACTTGAATAGGTGGATGAGAATGTTTCGATACTGATTTTCTGTAAAGTAATCAGATTATCTGAGTTTGCCTTTTGAAGAATTAATTGACTCATAGGACAAATTTAATTTGAATTGGCGGAAAAATAGATAATAATTTCTCAAATTTATACTGAGTGATCGAGTAAAGAAATTTACAGTTTTTCGAATCAAATCATTGTGAGGTAAATATTTATACTATATTTACATATTAATAAATGAAATGATTATGGAAATTCCTTTTATAGCTATTGGCGTTGTTTTAGTAATAATTCTGAGCGGACTGTTAACCGTATCTCAAGGTACAATTACAGTAATCACAATGTTTGGTAAGTACCGACGGATTTTACATCCGGGGTTACGCATAAAAATCCCTTTCATTGAAAAAGTTTTTAAACGAATTTCTGTGCAAAATCAAAGTATTGAAATGGAGTTTCAGGCTGTGACAATCGATCAAGCCAATGTTTACTTTAAAAGTATGCTATTGTACAGCGTCATGGATGAGCAAGAGGAGACGATAAAAAAGGTCGCTTTTAAATTTATCAGTAACAAAGATTTTATGCAAGCGCTGATTCGTACCATAGAAGGTTCGATTCGTTCTTACGTGGCTAGTCAAAAGCAATCCGAGATTTTAGGATTGCGTCATGAATTAGTTGATAATGTAAAAGAAAATATAGATCACACGCTTGAATCTTGGGGTTTTCATTTGTTGGATTTACAAATTAATGATATCACTTTTGATGCTGCAATTATTGAAAGTATGAGTAGGGTGGTCGCATCTAATAATCTGAAAGCAGCTGCAGAAAATGAAGGTCAAGCATTGTTAATTACTAAAACAAAAGCAGCAGAGGCTGAGGGAAATGCAATTAAAATTGCTGCATTGGCAGAAAAAGAAGCTGCAATGTTGCGTGGTGAAGGTGTTGCGTTGTTTAGACAGGCAGTAGCAAAGGGGATGAGTGAAGCAGCGGAAGAAATGAAGCAAGCGAATTTGGACACGAATGTTATTTTGTTTTCGATGTGGACAGAAGCAATTAAAAACTTTGCGGAATACGGAAAGGGAAATACAATTTTTCTTGACGGAAGTGCCGAAGGAATGACCAAAACAATGCGTCAAATTCAGGCCATGCTAAGTGGAGAGATTCAATCCAAGAAAAAGTAGGCTAGAAAACAATTATTTTCTTTCGAACAACCGATTGAGAATGAGAAATTTGTAAGATGTAATTACCAGTTGCCAGCGATGTCGGTAATTTGATTTGATTTGATGATTCTCTGTCGGTTGAGATTTTACTACCTAATTCATTAAACAAACAAACTTGATTTATTTCGGCTTCTGTCTCAATTGTTATCGATTGTCCAGCAGAAAGTAATGTAGGATAGATTTGAATTGCTGTTTGTAGTTTATCTGATTGTCCTGAAGTGTTTTCTTCAATTCTAATAACTCCATGGTCATATGTCCCAGCCCACTTAATTTGATTGTTTTCATGAGCTAATGCTGTGATGTGATTATCCTGTAATCCAATGTTATCCATCGAGTAATTAAACCAAATGTTTCCTTTCTTAATTACAATTCCATAGAGTTCCGTTCCCATGAATATTCGCTGATCCATTGGGTCAATTGCCAAGCACGTTAGTCCGTTTGTTGGAATAGGCGAATTACTTATGTTAAAACGATCCCAAGGGCCGCCATTACCCAAATCGGTCACTAATCCGGCAGCTGGAGTGGCATACCAAGGATTACCGTTGGCATCCATGTCAATATCGAGTGCTGAATTATCTGGCAAACTCGATTCAACAATGCTATGAATTGTTAATTGATTGTCTGGCGTAAAATAATCTAAGCCTCCGTTGATTGTAGCTATGTATTTTTCATTTTGCTGACCAATGCCAATGGATGTAATATTGTTTGTAAGTAAGCCATGACTAGCAATTGTCCAATTAAACCAATTTGTTCTGTCAAAGAGGGCAATTCCCTCGGTGGTAGCACACCAGATATGATTATTTTGGTCAATTTCTATTCCACGGACCAAATTATCCAATAATCCTGAATTAAATTCGGTGTAATTTGCCCATAAAGCGCCGTCAAATTTATATAATCCCCCACTAATTGTACCAATCCAAATAATAGAGTCGTTTTCAACCTTTAAAGCTCGTATATCGTTGCTTGAGAGAGGGCTGTTAGTGGAGTTGTATACTTGCCAGTTTTCATTATCGAACCTAGCTAGCCCATCATCCGTTCCAAACCATTTAACGCTATCTTGTATGGCAATGCATCGAACTGTATTAAAGGGCAAAGGAGAGTTGCTTTGATTGTAATTAATCAATTGCGGTTGACCTGAAGTAAAAAAGCTCCCGAAACTATATAGAATCGAGAGCCAATTTCTTAAATGCATTTAAACTAATCTTTAATAAATCTTCTTGTATATCGTTTTCCTTCATACGTGATATTCAGTAAATAAACACCTTTTGAAAGATTTTTACAATCTACATTTTGTTTGATTTTACCGCTTATTCCTTTGATTGCCATTTGATTTACATTTTGACCAATTAAGCTTAATACTTCCAATGTTACATTCCCTGTATTTTTTAATTCAAATGAAACATCAAAATTACCATTGTTTGGATTCGGATTGAGAGAAATAGAATTATTGAAAACTATATTCTCACCGATACCCGCACACGGATTAACAACGGCGTCAACTTGTATTAGTGGACTAGTACAAGTGCCATTTTGAGTTAGAATCTCTAAATCATACAAATAATAATAATAAGATGCACCCGCCGAAGCTCCAATAATTGTCATTATTCCAGGAAGTTCATATGGATATGTTGCTGAATTATTATTTCGATACAATCCTGTAGTTGTCGTAGTCGTAACTCCGATTCGTAGGTTACTGTCTGCTGGGACATTAAAATTTAGATTGACTCTACTTTCACCTGCAGGAACAGTTACTGTTGTCGATTGTAAAGTTGCGCCGTTTACGTCTTGCAATGCAATAGATATGTTTCCAGCACTTTGTGAATATACCAATGCCGATTTTACTGAAAAAGTTTGATGAGCATTAAAAATATTGTATTGTGTTGACGTAGTATATCCGCCTCCACCAATACCATTTGTATGCGGTTCTGCAAAAATTGTATCGTTATATGTATCCATATTTTCTACAAAATAAGGAGTCGTAACGTTCAATAAAGGAGTTGAAAAATTAGTTCCCGTACCCACTAAGTTATTCTGAGCATCATACCAATTCAAGGTTCCAGAACCAGACGCAGTTAAATTTAATATCCCTTCCGTACAAACCGTATCACCTAATGTAATTGGAGTATTTGGAGTTACGCTATTTACATGGAATGGGGTTGAAGAAGAGCTGCCACAATAATTTGTAACAGTGCAAGAATAAGTCCCTGGTTGTGATACAGTAACACTCTGAGTTGTCTCACCTGTATTCCACAAGAAAGAGGTGCCAGCTGTGGCCGTTAAAACAACAGAAGAGCCTGAACAAAGATTACTAGATCCATTAGCCGAAATTGTTGGAATTGCACCTGAATTATTAGGCTGTTGCATGGTTAATGTTACCGGTACTGCCGTGAAGTTATTATCTTCTCTTTCCTCTGTAAAGTAATTATTTTTATCAACCTCCATTACGATGTAGTAATCACCATTACATGTGTTTGGGGGTACATTTATCCACATTCCATCTAAGTGCTTGCCGTAAACGTCAGTCCATCCGGAAGATATACCTTGTTCCACCACTGAACAGTTATAATTACCACCACCAAGATTCCAATTTGGAAAATCGGTGTTAAGCATTGTAATTCCTTGATTGTAAACAGTGTTCTCATCTCTACAATGTCCATAATAAGTACTTCCTGTCCCCGTTCCACATTGACCATAATCCATCAAACAAAATCCGATTTTAGCACCCTGCCCAACGATTGGCCAACTTAATGGATTTGGGTCTGCTGTTGGAATTCGTAGGGTCATAACAGCCCAGTCATCCACATGATTGTGTCCGTGAACCGGGTGATATGTCATACTTCCTGTCCATTGATCCACATAGCTCATAACATTTCCATCTTTTTTATAAATTCGCTGAATCAGCATCTGTTTTGGATTCGGTACTCCGTTTGGACAAGTGAAATTTCCAGTTGCAGAAACATTAAAAATGGTATCAGTACCACAAATAAATGCTCGATTTCCATTCGCGTCTTGTCCTCTAACAGTAAATGATCCATGTCCGATATTTGGTGTAGAGCCTGTAACTCGCAATCTACCATTGTCTGGACCTTGCCCAGTATAGTTAGTTCCTGCGCCAGATTGAGGGTACTCCGTCCAGCCGCCATTTGTAATTCCTTTCCAGGAAGCAGTGATATCCGGAAATAACAGGCAATTAAACGAGCCATCCTCACAAATACACGAGGTTGCATTAGTTGTTGTACATTGAGAAAAATATCCTGTCGATACAGTAAAGAAAATTAAGGCGAATAATAATTTTTTCATATAAATTTAGTTTAGCTCGTTAAAGATAAAATAATTTCTACAAAAAACAAGTCTATTTAATTGATATTTAGCTGGTGTGAAAATTGAAAACTATCTGAAATACGGTGATATATTGCTATTGGATAAAAAAATACACTAATTTTAAGTGAAATTAATTTAAAAAATTTTGCACCCTGAACCGACTTATTCTAAATTGTAAGCCTATTTCTTTTTTGATGTAGGTCTGCGAACCAAATCCTTGCCTGTAATATCCCTCCATTTTGTAACTCCAGGCTTTTCTTGCTCTGGAAGAGCCTGATTTATAGCGAAAAATAATGAGACTTCCTCTTAGTGCAAAAGCATTACGATTATTTTGGTTAGCAGTGTTAGGATTGAGTAAAAAATGATACTCTGGGGTAATAGCTAACTCAAGAAATTCTTTGACGCAGATGCCTCTCACTTTTCTGCCTGGAGTGGATAAGATTCTTTTTTTAAATTGAAGACCAGGTGAGATAAAATGAAGGTTAGAACCTAACTCAGCTGCAAGGCGATTATCAAAATTGGTTGAGTTTCGGTAATTGATTTCTGGTATCATATAACGATTTATTTGAGAGCTTATACCAACTGAAAAGTTTTTTTGATCTTCTCTTAAACTTGAGGAGAAGCCTGCTGCAATTCCAATGTTTTGTTTGTTGCGCACGTAATATTGCGAATTTACAGGTGATTGAGAAGCACTAAAAAAAAGTGTTATCATGAAAAATCGGTAATTACATCTTTGCATAAAGCTTAAACACTTTACTCTTGATTTGTTACAGTAAAAAATATACATCATACAAAACCACTTCGAAAAGTGGTTTTGTATGGAATTTATCTTTGATTAAACCAGTACTTTCGGAGCAGCTGCAAGAATTTCGCTGCTTGTTTCTGTTGCGAATTTCTCAAAGTTTTTAACAAATTTAGCGGCTAAACTGGATGCTGTTTCATCGTAAGTTGATTTATCAGCCCATGTATTTCTTGGATTTAATAATTCACTAGGAACTCCTTCACAAACAGTAGGGTATGCTAATTCGAAAACGGGTAATTTTTCAAAAGACACATGAGTTAATTTGCCAGTTAATGCTGCTGTAATCATCGCACGTGTATGTGACAATTTCATGCGTTGTCCAATGCCATATGATCCACCTGACCACCCTGTATTTATTAACCAAACGTTAATTGCTGTGCCGTTTAGTTTTTCGCCTAATAATTTAGCATATTGGGCAGGATGCAATGGTAAAAATGCGGCTCCAAATCCAGCTGAAAATGTAGTTGTTGGCTCTGTAATACCAACCTCTGTTCCAGCAACTTTTGCCGTATATCCGGACATGAAATGATACATCGCTTGTTCATTGGTGAGTTTGGAAATTGGAGGTAAAACACCAAAAGCATCTGCAGTTAAGAAGAAAATATTCTTGGGTGCTCCTGCCTTCGAGGGAACCATGATGTTTTCAATGTGATGAATTGGGTAGGACACTCTTGTATTTTCAGTAATTGATCCATCTGTATAATCAGGAGTGGAAGTTTCTTCAAGAAACCCAATGTTTTCTAATAGAGATCCAAATTTTATTGCATCGTAAATTTGAGGTTCTTTTTCTTTCGATAAATCGATTGTTTTAGCATAACAGCCACCCTCAAAATTGAAAACTGTGTCATTACTCCATCCATGCTCGTCATCTCCAATCAATCTTCTATTTGGATCCGAAGATAATGTTGTTTTTCCCGTTCCGGATAAGCCAAAAAAGATTGCAGTGTCTCCATCTGTACCAACATTTGCCGAGCAATGCATGGATAGAACATTTTTTTCATGAGGTAAGATGAAATTTAATACAGAGAAAATCCCTTTTTTGATTTCGCCCGTGTAGCCGGTTCCGCCAATAAGGATTATTTTTTTTGTGAAATTCAAAATCGCAAAATTTCCTTGTCGCGTTCCATCAACCTCAGGATCTGCCTCAAAACTTGGGACACACAGAATATGCCATTCTGGATTAAAATTTTCAACTTCAACATCGGTTGGTCTTAAGAACATATTGTAAGCAAATAGATTTGACCAGGGTTGTTCCGTGATAACCCGAATATTCATTTGAAAGGCTTCATCAGCACATGCAAATGCATCTCGAACATACATGTCTGAATCTCCTATATAATCCTTCATTTTTGCATACAATGCATCAAATTGTTCAGGACTAAAACCAATATTAATATCTCCCCACCAAACAGCATTTTCTGTTTTTGAATCTTTTACGATAAATCGATCTTTAGGTGACCGACCTGTAAATGTACCTGTATCGATAGCGAGTGAACCCGTATCCGTGAGCACCCCTTCTCCGAGGATTATGCTGTCTTCAATAAGTTCTGCAGGAGTTAAATTCCAATATTCAGTTGCTAGATTGTCCAAGCCAATAGTGGTTCCAAGATCTGAATGTTTCCCAAATTTCCCAATTTTTCCCATGGTCTTCTCGTTAGTTTACTTAATAATTGCTGACAAAATTACACTTTCAAGGCTGTTTTCTAAAGAAAATCAAGGAATAGTTACGAACAGAATAAAACTTTTTTTTGTTGACAAAAAACAAATCAAAAATGAATAAAAAAACAGTATATTAACTTAGTGTTAAATTAAAACTAATACCCAGCTTTTTCCGCATTATAGCTTTTAAAAGTGCCATTTCCTATGGCTATTATTTCATTTTGGTCATTAACGAGTGCTGCCTCCATAAAAAGAATGCTTGCTCCTTTTTTTAGACACTTGGAAGTACAATAAACGGTTGAGTTTTTGAGTGCTGGTTGAAGGAAACTTACCTTAATTTCAAGAGTAGAAATAACTTGTCCGTTTGAGCAAACTAAAGACAAAGCACCAACACCCATGGTCGCGTCTAAAATTGAAGCGACAAAACCACCATGAGCTGCGCGGGGAGTAGCGGTTAATTCTTCTGAAATAGAACAAGAATAAATACATACTCCGGGTTCTTGAATTTCAAATTCCATTCCGAGCAATCTTCCGAAAGCGTTGTGTTCTATGTACTGCTGTATAAGAGGGTGTTTCACCATTTTTTATCCTAACCTTTTAGTAATTAAATCGCTCACTTTTTTAAAAAAATGAGTGGGTTGAAAAGTCCTCCATTCGATATCATCCAATTCCCCTCCCATATTAATATAATGATCGATATGTATTTGCTGGAATTCCTTTAGTACATGTTCATGAAAATTAACCATGGCAATCCAACCCTCTTCAATTTCATCAAACCATTCTTCATAGTAACAGTCATCTGAATAGTGAAAATTTAATACATTTTCTCCAATCAAAATGAATTGTTGGATTCCTGCTTCATTCATATGCTCAATAATTTCTCTTTTGAGTCGCATAATGTCATTTTCAATAGCATCGTTCCATTCGCCAATCAGCTCAATAATGGTATAACCTTCATCATAATCTGTATAAAGAACTTTCAAAAAAAGCGTGGACGAACCAAATGAATCCCATTGGGGGTGAATGTAGTAATTGTATATGGCATGGCTAAATTCAAACTCACTGTATTCTGTTCCAAAAAAGGGAGATAATGAGTCTTCTGAAGCGACGTAATAACCACGCCAATTGAAATATGGTTCAACTTGATGCATGCACAAAATTAACAGAAGAAAATGAATTCAATCAACTATTTGAAACTTTTGTTTTACATTTGATTTTATTTTAATACATCACTTTTTATGAGGTCATTTATATGCGGGATTTTAGTTCTTTTTTTGGTCGCTTCTTGTGGTAAGAAGGATGAAAAACCAATAGAGGATTTGTTTACATCTTATGTGCAATCAAACAAGAAAATTGTTGCTTTTGGATCATTGAACGTGAAGCAGATTTTAACCAAGGCAGAATATTCTTCTATTCCAAAATACGGTCAGATTATTGGTTCTCAAATTGAATCTTTTAAGAATACAATTAATTTAGATAAACCAGTTTATTATGCGTTGGAAGGGCCTTTGGATAGAAATGGAGTTCCTGCCGCAGTTTATATGTTTGCAGAAGCTAAAAACCAAGATTCTGTTGTTGGTAAACTTAAGTCTCTCGGGTTTGAAATGCAAAAAGAGGAAGAGCTGAATTATTATCATCAAGGAGATTTTGGAATGTCTGTTAAGAATTCTTTATTGATAGGAGTTTACAAACCAAAGTACAAAGATTTTAAGGGACTACTTTCATCGATTATTAAACAGTCAAACGAGGAAATGAAAACGGATAAAATTTCCGAAATGATTCATACTAAATCGGATGTTGTTGCCGGTATTAATTTGGAATCATTGTATGGAACTTCAAATACCGATTTACAAAAATTAACCGCTGATAAAAAAGTAATCATATCTAAATTGGTGAAAGATTCTTATGTGTTAAATACACTGAATTTTAATGCGGGTGAGTTAATACTGCAGTCTAAAAATTATTTTTCAACTGCTTTAGCACAGCGAATTCCTCTGAATCAAACTCCGGCTACTAATGTGTTGAAAAATTTGGGATCAGGAGACCCTCGCATTGGATTATTACTTAATATGGACTTTAATCGATTAAAATCGTTGATTACTGATTTTGGATTGCAGGATGAATTAACCCAGGCTTCCAATGAGTTAGTTTCTTCCGATTCATCTTCCGTTGATTTGCTCGGTACTGTTTTCAATGGTCAATTTGGCGCGGTAGTTTTCG